>NZ_JBFLKT010000376.1:0-4114 GCF_040883305.1 Lutibacter sp. | reverse complement strand
TACAATAAATATTGTTTTTTGGTTTTTTATTATAAATTGTTCTGATCTTGATGCAGTTTCATCTAGCGTATTAAATACTTCAGCAGTTGTAGAATTAGTTTCTATAGCACTTTGAGTATTTTTTGCTTTACTCGGTCTCTTTTTATATGTTGCCATTTGTTGTAAAATTTGTAGGCGCAAAAATAGAATTTTTAATTGGAAAGTAAAAATGCAATTGTGTCTAAATTTTCATTTATTTTGAATAATTTTGAACTTTATAAAAAATTAGATGCATTTACAAAAAATTACATTGGTTAATTTTAAGAATTTTGAATCGCAAAGCTTTGATTTTGAGGATAAAATAAATTGTTTTGTGGGCAATAATGGTGTTGGTAAAACCAATGTATTAGATGCTATTTATTATTTATCTTTTGCAAAAAGTTACTTTAATCCGGTTGCAATTCAGAATATAAAACACAATCAAGAGTTTTTTATGATTCAAGGAGAGTATCTTTTGGATGAAAAAACAGACACTGTTGTTTGCAGTTTAAAGCGCGGGAATAAAAAAGTATTAAAACGCAATGGAAAAGTCTATGAGAAATTTTCTGATCATATTGGTCATTTACCATTAGTAATTATTTCTCCTGCGGACCGAGATTTAATTATTGAAGGCAGCGATATTCGCAGAAAATTTATAGACAATGTTATTTCACAATCCGATAAAGACTATCTTCAACTAATTTTAAAATATAATAAGGTATTAGCGCAACGAAACTCGCTTTTAAAATACTTTGCTGCAAATAGGACTTTTGATGCCTTAAATTTAAAAGTATATGATGAACAATTAAAAACGTATGGCACTGTAATTTTTGAAAAAAGAACAGCCTTTTTAAATGCCTTTATTCCAATTTTTAGAAGTAGGTACCAGTCAATTTCTAACAGTAAAGAAGTTGTAGACATGTTTTATAAATCTCAATTAAAAGAAGGTAATATCCTTGAGTTACTTGATAAAAATTTAGAACGTGATCGTGTGTTACAATATACGAGTGTTGGAATTCATAAAGATGATTTAATCTTTGAAATTGATGGTTATCCTGTAAAAAAGTTCGGTTCACAAGGCCAACAAAAATCATATTTAATTGCATTAAAATTAGCACAATTCGATTTTATAAAATCGAAATCTAATGTAAAACCAATATTATTATTAGATGATATTTTTGATAAATTAGATGATCTGAGAGTAGAACAGCTTATAAATTTGGTTAATAATGATCATTTTGGACAATTATTTATAAGTGATACACACGAAGAAAGAACAGAAGAAGTTGTAAAACGAACGCAACAATCTTATAAAATATTTAAGTTATAATGGCAAAAAGACAAAACGAGTTTCATTCAATTCAAGATTTAATGAAAGATGTTATTAAAGAGAATAAACTTACAAAAGGAATGCATCAAATATCTGTTGCCGAAGCTTGGGGGAAACTTATGGGACAAGGTGTTGTTTCTAATACTAATAAAATAGAATTGCAACGAACAACATTAATTGTAGGCCTAAAATCTTCCGTTTTAAGAGAAGAATTAAGTTATGGGAAAGAGAAAATAATTAAAATGATGAATGAAGAATTAGGCGAAACCCTAATTTCTAAACTAATATTGTGTTAAAAAAGAGGCTGCTTAAAATGCTTTAAAACTTTTTAAACAGCCTTTATTAAGTGTTTTTTAAAAGAAATTTCCTGAAAAAACTTCTCTGCCAGAAAAATGAAAAGCGCTTTCAATAGCAGCATTTTCATCACTATCAGAACCGTGAATAGCATTATTACCAATAGATTCAGCATATAGCTTTCTAATTGTACCTTCAGCTGCTTCAGCTGGGTTTGTAGCCCCAATTAAAACTCTAAAATCTTCAACGGCATTTTCTTTTTCTAAAATCGCTGAAACAATAGGTCCACACGTCATATAATCAATCAATTCTCCAAAAAACGGGCGGTCTTTATGAATTTTATAAAATTCTTCCGCACCAGCTCTTGTTAATCTTGTCATTTTCATAGCTACAATTTTAAATCCTGTAGCATTTATTTTTTCTAATATTGCTCCAATATAACCTTTGTCAACCGCATCAGGTTTAAGCATTGTAAATGTTCTATTTGTTGCCATTTTTATTTTTTTAATTTATAATCGTCGCAAATATAGTATTTTAAAATAAATAGAGACAATTATTTGCATTTAAGCAAAAGTGAAAAATTTTAAATTTAAAGAACTAATAATTTTAATCAAATTTAATAATATCTTGTGATATAATTTTGGAAAAAATAAGGTATTAATTGTATATTTGTAGCTTATGAATTTAAGAGAAATAACTGAAATAAAAGAATTATTAGCAACACCAAAAAATGTTGTGATTGTTCCACATAGAAATCCAGATGGAGATGCTATTGGGTCAAGTTTAGCAATTTTTAATTATTTACAAAAAAAAGATCATACTGTAACTGTAGTTGCTCCTAATGATTATCCAGATTTTTTAAAATGGCTGCCAAATTCAAAGGAAGTACTAAAGTTTGATATGCAAAACAGACAATCTAAAAAAGCAATTGAAGAGGCTTCAATTATATTTTTATTAGATTTTAATGCCTTGCATCGTGTTGGATCTGATATGGAAAATACCTTAAAGGAATTTGAAGGTGAATTTATAATGATAGACCATCACCAAGAACCAGACGATATTGCAAAATACCTGTTTTCAGATACTTCTATTTGTTCTACTTGTCAAATGGTATATCATTTTTTAGAAAAATTAGATGCTATTGATGAAATTGATGAACCAATTGCAACATCGTTATATACAGGTATAATGACAGATACAGGGTCGTTTAGATTTGCTTCAACCACAAGTACAACGCACAGAATTATTGCTGATTTAATAGATAAAGGAGCCAATAATGCGTTGATTCATAATAATGTTTATGACACAAACTCTTATGGGAGGTTGCAACTTTTAGGTCGGGCTTTAAGTAACTTAACTGTTATTGATAAACTAAAAACAGCTTATATTAAATTAACCCAACAAGATTTGGACGATTTTAATTACCAAAAAGGAGACACAGAAGGGGTGGTAAATTATGCTTTATCTTTAGAAGGAGTTATTTTTGCAGTAATTTTTATTGAGGATGTAGAGCAAAAAATTATTAAAATATCTTTAAGATCTAAAGGGCGTTTTTCTGTAAATAAATTTGCTAGAAACCATTTTAATGGTGGTGGACACGACAATGCAGCAGGAGGTAGGTCTGAAATTTCTTTAGACGCAACGGTTTCTACATTTTTAAGCGTATTACCAGATTATAAAAGCGAATTGTTAAATTCTTATGAAGCATAGTTTTTTAAGTTTTTTTATAATTTTATGTATGTTTTCTTGTAACAATCCTGAAGCGAGAAAACCTATATTAAAAAAATCTTCTTCAACAATGGAGGAGTCTGTATTATTTAATAAAGCCTTAATTACAGCGCAAGAAAATGCTTTTGAAAATTTAATAAAAAAAGATTCTTTAAGTACCTATATTGTTAGTAATTTTGGATTTAAATATAAGTTTAATAAAAAGTCCGAAGTTGGTTATTTTCCAGAAATTGGAGATGAAATTGTATATACATATGAAATTTTCGATATAAATATGCAGCTTATTTATAGTGCAAGTGATATTGGTATTCAAAAGTATGTTGTGGATAAACAAGAAATTGTTGAAGGCCTTCGAGAAGGTCTAAAATTGATGAATGTTGGAGACAATGCAACTTTTTTGTTTCCATCTCAT
Organism: Lutibacter sp.; assembly: GCF_040883305.1. Classification (GTDB taxonomy): domain Bacteria; phylum Bacteroidota; class Bacteroidia; order Flavobacteriales; family Flavobacteriaceae; genus Lutibacter. The sequence continues at coordinate 332 of NZ_JBFLKT010000376.1, read as the reverse complement.
AAAGTTTTTGGATATTTGGGAGATCAAAAAAAGGTTGAGATTAATCAACCATTAATATATAAAGTTCAATTAATTAAAATAAATAAAAAAAATGAAAGTAATTAAATTCTTATTTCTAAGTGCAATTGTAATTTCACTAGCATCGTGTAACAACCAAGCAAGTACTTTAAAATCATTAGACTCTGAAATCGATTCCGTAAGTTATGCTTTAGGATTGGATATGGGACTTAAAATTAAAATGAATTTTGATGATATTAATCAAAACGCATATATTCAAGGGGTGAAAAATGGAATAGACTCAACAAATATGTTGTTAGATTCTAAAGACCTTA
>NZ_JBFLKT010000375.1:0-6644 GCF_040883305.1 Lutibacter sp. | reverse complement strand
GTAAAAAATGGGGAACAAATAAGTTAAACGTACATAATTTTAAAATGATATACTGAACTCGATTCAGCATTGCATTTTAGTATTATGTAAAAGAATAATGTGAACCTGTACTAATTTTTATATTAATTTTTTGTCATTACGAGGAGCATGTGACAAAGTAATCTCTATTTAGAAAAAGATTGCTTCATTTCATTCGCAATGACGCTTTAAATCTTAACGTTTAATGCAAATCCTAGACTTTATAAAATCCAAAACAAATCTCCCTTCAAATGGAATTGAAAACACCATTCATTTATTAAATGAAGATTGTACCATTCCGTTTATTTCTCGTTATAGAAAAGAGCGAACAGGAAATTTAGATGAAGTTGAAATTGGTAAAATTGTAAAATATAAAACGCAATTTGAAGAACTAGAAAAGCGAAAAATAACCATTATAAAAGCATTAGAAGAACAAGAGGTTTTAACTACTGAATTAAAACAAAAAATTGAAGCTACAACAGATTTAACAGTTTTAGAGGATATTTACCTTCCCTTTAAGAAAAAACGCAAGACAAAGGCTGAAACTGCACGTAAAAACGGTTTAGAACCGTTGGCTAAAATGATAATGAGCCAACGTGTAAATGACTTGAATTATACAGCTTCAAAATATATAACTAATGAAGTTAAAAATATTGAAGAAGCACTAGAAGGTGCACGTTTTATAATTGCAGAATGGATAAACGAACGTACAGATATTAGAAACAATATTCGGCATCAGTTGGGGAAATTTGCAAGCATTACAACCAAAGTTGTAAAAGCAAAGAAAGAAGATGAGAAAGCACAAAAATTTAGAGATTATTTTAAATGGAGTGAATCTTTAAACCGGATCCCTTCGCACCGTTTTTTAGCAATTTTAAGAGCCGAAAAAGAAGGGTTTATTCGTGTAAAAATTGAAATTGATAACGAACGAGCTTTATCAAAAATGGAAGCCAGCATTATTCGTTCCAATAGCAATTGTTCTTCTCAAATTAAATTAGCCATTCAAGATGCCTATAAACGTTTGTTATTTCCGGCCTTGTCCAACGAAATATTAAATACTTCAAAAGAAAAAGCAGATGCAAGTGCCATTATGGTTTTTGCCAAAAATTTAAAGCAATTATTATTAGGAGCGCCTTTAGGTGAAAAAACTATTTTAGCGATAGACCCAGGTTTTAGAACAGGTTGTAAAGTGGTTTGTTTAAATGCACAAGGTGGTTTGGAGTATAACGAAACTATTTATCCTCATGCTCCAAAAAATGATTCCATTGGTGCTATGAAAAAAATAAATTCACTGGTAGATGCTTATAAAATTGAAGCTATTGCTATTGGAAACGGAACGGCATCAAGAGAAACAGAACAATTAATCAGAAAAATGCGCTTTAATAAAGATGTGGAAGTTTTTGTGGTGAGTGAAGCAGGAGCAAGCATTTATTCGGCCTCAAAAATTGCACGAGATGAGTTTCCAAATTACGACGTTACGGTACGTGGTTCGGTTTCAATTGGTAGAAGATTGGCAGATCCGTTGGCTGAATTGGTTAAGATTGATGCAAAATCTATAGGAGTAGGGCAATATCAGCATGATGTTGATCAAACGAAACTTAAAACGTCGTTAGATACTGTTGTAGAAAGTTGTGTAAACTCCGTTGGTGTAAATATAAATACTGCAAGTACATCATTATTAAGTTATGTGTCTGGTATTGGCCCAAAATTGGCCGAAAATATTATAAAACATAGAGATGAAAACGGTCCTTTTTCTTCAAGAAACGCTATTAAAAAAGTTGCTCGTTTAGGAAACAAAGCTTTTGAACAAGGCGCAGGTTTTTTAAGAATAAAAAAAGCTAAAAATCCTTTAGATGATTCGGCGGTGCATCCAGAAAGTTATGTTATTGTTGAAAAAATGGCAAAAGATGAAAACACTACTGTTGCTAATTTAATTGGAAATAAAGCTGTACTTGATAAAATAAAGCTCGAAAAATATTGCACTTCAACAATTGGAATTCCTACGTTAAAAGATATTATTGCTGAATTGGAAAAACCAGGATTAGATCCCCGTTCAACGGCCAAAGTGTTCACTTTTAATCAAAATATACGCACTATTACAAATTTACATGAGGGACAATTACTACCTGGAATAGTAAATAATATTACCAATTTTGGTTGTTTTGTTGATATTGGAATTAAAGAAAGCGGCTTGATTCATGTTTCAAATTTATCAGATAAATTTGTGAGCGATGTTAGCACTATTGTCACTTTAAATCAACAAATAATTGTAAAAGTTTTGGAAGTAGATTTTGTTAGAAAAAGAATTCAACTTGCGTTGGTAAAATAGCGGTCTTTATTATAATAATTTGAAGTTATATTACTAGAGCTTTTCTTTTAAATTACTTTCCATAGTTGTTTTTTCTTCATCACATAAACAATCATTTTTTGTACAGTCAGCTGAGCGTTGCTTATTATAACATTTAGACATAATGCTATTTTGGTTGGCATATTTTTTACATTTTTTACATAAAAAAATATGTAAATTCAGCTTTAATAATTCCCAAAAAGTTGCTTCTTTATACTGGCTTTTATCGCAAATTGTTGTAGCTTGATTGCAAGTTAATTTCATTTAGTACAATAGTTATTTATTAAACCAATTATCTTCCATACATTTTCTCAATTGAGTACGTGCTCTATGAATAATTACCCAAAGATTTGACGAGGTTATTTCCAATTCCTTACATATTTCTTCAGTTTCAAATTGTTGAATGGTTTTCATTCTAAAAACCATGGCATATTTTTCGGGTAAGTTATTAATACATTTTTCTAAGGCAACAGTTAATTCTTCGTTTTCTATATTTTTTTCTACTTCAGCATTCCAATCGGTTGGAACTCTTTCTTCAATCCAATCGCCTTCATGTTCACCATCTGAATAAAAATTCATTTTCACTTCAGCCTTACCTTTTGCGGAGTTTATTTTTCGGTAATAATCAATAATTTTTCTTTTTAATATTGAGATTAGCCACGTGCGTTCACTTGCTTTTCCTTGAAAATTATCTTTTGCGTTTAAAGCCGCAAAAAATGTGTCTTGAACAAGGTCTTTAGCTTGATCGTGATTGCTAATTCGGCTAATAGTGTAGTTAAACAGGTAATCTGCATAAAGTGGTACCCATTTTTCGGGGTTTAAAGTATGTTTTTTAACAGCCATTTGATTTAAACTTAGAGCTAAATTAAATATTTATTTAGAATTATTCTAAATATAAATTGTTTTAGAGCGTTAAAAGAATTTTAGAAATTCTTTTTCTTTTAATTTGTGTACTGTTTTATTAATTCAAATATTCTTTTCCTATCAATAGGTTTGGTTAAATAAGCGTCAAATCCATTATTTAAAGCATTTTCTTTATCAGATTCCATTGCAAAAGCAGAAAGCGCAATTATAGGTAAATTAGGTTTTTTGTTTTTAATTTTTAGCATGGCTTCGTTTCCATTTATTAATGGCATTTTTATATCCATAAATACCATATCAATTTCAGCATTTGCTAAAGCCAATTCAATTGCCTCTGCCCCGTTGCTAGCTTCAATAATTTTATAGGTAGTATTTGAGAATAATTCATTAATATATAGCATATTGTATTCTTCATCTTCTGCTATTAATAAAGTAATTGGTTTACTTTCGAATGTGTTTGTTTTAAGTATATCTTTTTCAATTTTCATAGTACTTGTGTCTTCTTTAACTTTTTTATAGGGCACAGTAAAAAATACTGTAGTCCCTTTATCGCTGGACTCTAACCAAATTTCCCCCTTAAACAGTTCAACAAATTTTTTGGATATTGCTAACCCTAAACCTGTACCTTTTTTTTGTTTATTTAAATCTAAATCTCCTTGAATGAACCTGTCAAAAATTGTTGAATGTAATTTATAATCTATACCAATTCCTGTATCTTTCACATAAAATTGAAGATTATTATTTTTAATATAATAACCAATTTCAATTCTTCCTTTATCGGTAAATTTAAATGCGTTCGATAATAAATTTGTTAGAATTTGATGTAATTTGGTTTTATCTATTTCAATAAAACTATCATTATCTTCAAATCCTTTTTTACAGGTTAGAATTAGGTTATTTTTTTTGGCAATTGGATTGTAGAATGCGCAAAGGGTATCTAATAACTTATTTATATTTACGTTATTATAACTTAGTTGAACAACTCCAGCTTCAATTTTTGAAATATCTAAAATATCATTTACAATTGAGAGTAATTGTTTACTACTATTTATTACAATTTTAGCATATTCTTTGCGGACGTCTTCTGATAGATCTGAATTTAAAAACAATTCTGAAAAACCTATAATACCGTTCATTGGAGTTCTAATTTCATGACTCATATTTGCCAAAAAAGCTGATTTTAACCTGTCTGATTCTTGAGCTTTTACAAGTGCTTTTTTGAGATCGTTTGCGGCATTATTTTTTTGAATGGCAATACTAATCTGATTTGCTACAAACTCTAATAATTGTAAATCATTTAAGTTGTACGCTTCTGAATCTTTATAGCTTTGAACAACAATGGCACCAAACACTTCGGTTTGGGATTTTAGTGGCACACCTGCCCATATTTTTGTAGGTTCGCCAATTAAATCAACAACACCTTTTTTAATTAGATTATTGTGATTTTTAGTATTGACTAATAAAGGTTGTGCTGTTTTTATAACGTACCCAGTTAGAGATTTTTGTGCTGAAAACTCTGCAGTATCATCTTTTTCGTCTACAACAAAAGGTAAACTAATACTATCATTTTGCCCATTATACAAAGCAATATAGAAATTGGTAGTATCAATAATTTTATGTAATTGGTTTTTTATAAATGTGCTAAATTCATTAAAATCGTCTATGGTTAGAGCGGCTTTAGAAATATTGTATAAAACAGTTTCTAATTCTTCCTTTTTTACTCTTTCTGTAATGTCTTTGACAACCGCATGAATTCTAATTTTATTATCACTCTCTTCAATTTTTGTTAATGAAACTTCAGCTGGAAAAACATGTCCTTTTTTCGTTTTATGATACCATCTAAACCGTGTACTTCCTTTATCTAAAGCAATTTTTATTAGTTTTTCAGCTTTTTCAAATGAATTTTCACCATCTGGTTGTTTTCGTGGAGAAATTTCTGAAGGGTGTAATTTAAACAAAGATTTTTTATTAGGATGTCCAAATATTTTTAATGTTGCCTCGTTACAATCAATAAAAACACCATCTTTAATAATAAAAACAGCATCTATTGATTTCTCGAAAATATCGCGATATTTTTTCTCAGATTTTTCTAATAGTTTTTTAGAATGTATAGTTTCTGTAATATCATTCCCTAAAGAAGCTACTCCAGTTAAATTACCTTCACTATCTTTTAGAGTTACATTGTACCAATTACAAATAATTTCTTTACCACTTTTTGTAATATTTTTATTGGTATTTCTAAATCCGCCTTCTTGTCTTAATAATTCATTCCAGATCTTATCTATTTCTGAATGAATATTTTTAGGAATAATTAAATCTCTAATATGCTTTCCAATAGCTTCTTTTGCTGTAAATTCAAAAATTCTTTCAGCAGCGTTATTCCATTTAATTACTTTAAAATCCACGTCCCAAATAATTGAAGCTAATGGAGTATTTTCGAATTGATTTTTTAATCGTTGATTGCTTTCATAAAATAAATCTTGGGTTCTTTTTTTCTCGGTAATATCTTCTGCAATTGCTTGAATATGAGTAATGTTGTTGCTTGCATCTTTTGTGAAATCAAACCGTACATCAATCCATTTTATGATGCCTTCATTTGTTATTATTCTAAACGGTTTTGCTTTAAATCCTTTTGCTTTTTGTTGCTTAATTTTTTTAAATATTTTAGCGCGAATTATAGGTAAATCTTCTGGAAAAACGAGTTCGTGCACTTTTATTTTTCCTGTTAAAAATTCATTATGAGTATAGCCAAATAAGTTTTGAGAATTTTCTGAAGCAAATAATACGGGAAAATTAAATTCGTTCTTACATAATATTGCACTGGAAGGACTTTTATTTATAATATTATAGGCCTCTTTTATTTTATTTTCTGATAATTTTTTATCAGTTATTTCCTGAAAAATAATGAGCATTTCATTTTTAGATGGAATAATTCTATTCTCAAACCATTTATGCCAAGGGGCAAAATAGTTTTCAAAACTTACAGGTTTTTTTGTTTTTAATGCGCGCTGGTATTCATCATAAAAAAGATCGCCTTCTTTTTCTGGAAATTCATTCCAAATATTTTTTCCAATAAGATCAATACTTGATTTACCTAATAAATTAGTAGCTTGTTTGTTGGCATAAATATAATTTGAATTTTTATCTAAAATTACAAATCCATCTTTAATACTGGCTATAGTGTTAGAGAGTAAGTTTTTTGTGGTATTTAGTTTTTGTTCAGAAATTACATTTGTAGTAATATCTTGAGCAATACCAATAATTCTTGAAATTTTATTTTTTTCAAAAACAATACTTCTTTTTTCGAGAATATATTTAGTTAATCCGTTTTTAGTTATAATCCGATACCTTAAATCTTGAGTAGAATTTCGGAACAAATTCTTTAAACTATAATCAATTACTTTTTCCTTGTCTTTTG
>NZ_JBFLKT010000374.1:0-17648 GCF_040883305.1 Lutibacter sp. | reverse complement strand
ATTCCTTTTAAAACTGCACAAGCATTATGGAATTATAAAACAGTTGAAAAAGATCATAGCCATGGTATTCATAACCCTGCATATGCTAGAGCGCTAATAAAAAATGCTTTACAAGTAGTTCAATAATTAATAGTTAGATTTTAAAAGTTCGAGAAAATTTAATAGTTCTCTCGAACTTTTAAAAAAGCTAACTACTGCTTTAGAGTAACTCTCTTAACTTAAAATTTCAATTAAGAAATTTAAAAGTAGAAGTTAATTAACATAAAATATAAAACAAATGAAAAAACTATTGCAAATAGTTCTAGTTAGCAGCTTAAGTTTATTGTGCTTCTCATGTTATTATGATGAAATTCCAGAACATATATTAAATCCGCCTGAGATTCCAACAGACCCGGGAGATCCAAATTATGTTGAAATAACATTAAGTACTGATGTTCAACCTATTTTTACTGCTAATTGTATTGGTTGTCACAGCGATAACAGAGATCCGGACTTAAGAGAAGGAAATTCATATTCAGCATTAATCCCAGCCTATGTTTCTGCCAATAACGCAAGTGGAAGTAAACTTTACACTATGGTTAACAATGGACATGGCGGTTTATCTGCAGAAGAAGTTGAATTAATTAAAGCTTGGATAAACCAAGGCGCACTAGATAACTAAATTTTAAGATATTTAATATGAAAAATTTTATAAAATTACTTTTTATCTTTTTAATATTACCTTTTATAGCTGTTGCTCAGGAAGATGATAGTAAAGATAAAAAAGTGAAAGAAAAACTTGAAAGAGACGCCTTTGAAAGTTCTAACATTATAGATAATCCAAGTAACGTTTTATTAAGCAAAAATGCATTAGAAGTTCAAATGCAACATAGATTTGGCTTAGTTAATAGTGAATCTGGTAACGATTTGGCTGGTTTTTGGGGAGACGCCAATATTAGAATTGGACTTTCTTACGGAATTCATGAAAGACTTACCATTGGATATGGAACTACAAAGTTTAATCGTTTACAAGATTTTAACTGGAAAGTAGCTTTGTTAAGACAAACACGTTCTAATAGTATGCCTGTTAGCGTTTCTTATTACGGAAACTTTACCATTGATGCTCGTAAAAAAGATAAATTTAATTTAGAACAAGACAGGTACTCTTATTTTAATCAATTAATTATTGCTAAAAGATTTAGTCCAAATGTATCATTTCAAATTGCACCAAGTGTATCTCATTACAACTTAGTGCACCCAGATATGAAAAATGATATGTTTTCTATAGCTTTTGGTGGTAGAGTTAAAATAAGTCCGCAAACATCAATTTTAATTGATTACAGCCAGCCTATTACTCAGTTTGATGCAATGCAACCTAAACCTCTTTTTAGTATTGGAGCAGAATTTGCAACCTCAGCGCATGAATTCCAAATTTTCGTATCTAATAATAATGGAATTGTTGCTCAAAAAAATTATATGTATAACCAAAACGATTTCTTTAATGGTGATTTCTTAATTGGATTTAACATTACAAGAATCTATAATTTTTAATTAAAGAGTATTTAAACAGACTAACATCTAAACAAATCACCCCAATCGATTTTCCGAACGTTGTTAGTCTGTTTCTTTTTTTAAATGCTTCACTAATTAGTTTTATTTTACTGCAACAATCTTATAAATAACCGATTAAAATAACTAAACATCTTGTTTCTGTTGACCTTTCTTCAAAAAGAAAGTTTATTGTAGATTTAAATATACTGACATAAGTCATTGTCCAATAATCACTATGTAACTAACTTTACATAAGAAAATTTAACATAATTTCTCGTATATATTTTAATATTATGGAAAACAATAAAAACGAAAAAAAAAGCACAAATAGACGAAATTTCTTAAAGTTAGGATTAATGTCTAGTGTTACAGCTGTAGCTGGTGCTTCTTTAATATCAAACTTAGCAGTTCAAGACGAAGAAGTAGCTGAATCTGGTGAAAAAATGAGGTTATTAACTCCAGACGGTAAAATAGTTGAAGTTGATGCCTCTAATGTAAATCAATATCCCGAAGCACTTATAACTCCAGAAGAATCGAGAAAAGGTATTCCTAATCGAAAATTTGTAATGGTAATTGATTTGGCAAAATGTAAAAATGCCAGAAAGTGTGTAGAAGGTTGTCAAGAAGCTCATAAACTAGATTATAATGAAGAGTTTATGAAAGTTCAACTAATTCAAGATAATCCAGAAGCTTCTCCATATTGGTTACCAAAACCTTGTTTCCATTGTGATGAACCTCCTTGTGTTACTGTTTGCCCAACTGGAGCAACTTTTAAACGCGAAGACAATATAGTTTTAATAGACAACGATCGTTGTATTGGATGTAAATTCTGTGTCACAAGTTGTCCTTATTCAGCACGTCAGTTTAATTGGGGACATAAAGATAAATTTGATGATAAATCGCAACCTTACTCACCAGAAACTAGTGTTCCTGCTGCAGAAGGTACTGTTATGAAATGTGATTTTTGTCCAGATATGTTGCGTGTAGGGAAACTTCCACATTGTGCTTCTTCCTGTCCAATGGGAGTAATTTATTTTGGTGATAAAAATGAAGATATTGTAACGAATGGTGAAGAAACAGTTCGTTTTTCTCAATTAATTAACGATCGCGGAGGTTACCGCCATTTAGAACATTTAGGAACTAAACCTAATGTTTATTATTTACCTGCTGTAAATAGACAATTTCCATTAGAACGCGGTTTCGATGTTGAAGAAGATATTATCGAACGTTACAAAGATGTGCCGTATGTACAAGATTTAAAAAAACAAGGTAAAATTTAATTTCAAAACTCTTAATTATGAATCTAGAAAAAAGAAAAAGAGAATTGGCCAAAGAATTTTCTCCTTTGTTAGAAAAAACGACCAAAACTTCTAAAATTTGGATAGGCTTTTTAATAGCCGTAATTTTAGTAGGAGTATACGCCTTTTTTGTTCAATTATTTAAAGGACATATTGTTACTGGAATGAGAGACAATGTAGTTTGGGGTATATATATTATAAATTTCATATTTTTTGTATGCTTAAGCTATTCCGGAGCTTTTATTTCAGGTGTTTTACATTTTTTTAAAACTCCTTGGAAAAATTCGGTTTCAAGAATTGTTGAAATAATTACTGTGTTATCTTTAATTATTGGTCCAATATTTATTTTATTATGTATTGGAAGATTAGATAGATTACACTATTTATTTATGTATCCAAGAATTCAATCTCCAATTACTTGGGATATTATAGCTATTATGACCGATTTAATAGGTTGTTTTATTTATTTATATTTAACATTTATTCCAGACTTTGCAATTCTTAGAGATAATAGTGAAAACGCTTCTAAATGGCGACAAAAAGTTTATAAATATTTAGCTATTGGTTACCAAGATACACCAACTCAAAGAGAAAAATTGCATAAAATAACACGTACAATGTCTGCAATGGTTATTGCATTAGCAATCGTTGCCTATTCAGTACTTGCTTGGATCTTTAGTTTAACCTTGCAACCAGGATGGAACAGTTCTATTTTCGCTCCATATTTTATAGTTGCTGGTTTATACTCTGGCATTGGGGTAATTATTATAGCAATGTATCTTATTAGAAAGTATTACAACTTAGAACACTATATTAGAAAAGTACATTTTATTGGTGCAGGAATTGTTCTTTTAGTAATTTCATTATTGTTTGGTTATTTCACTTTTAGCGAATATTTCTCTCGCTGGTTTAGCCATAAAACACACGATGCCAACCTTTTAAATACATTATTTTCAAGGTACTTTTGGATGTTTATTTTTGCTAATTATATTGGAGTATTAGTTCCAATAGCAATTTTATTTTTCAAAAAATTAAGAACTATAAAATCAATCACTTTTGCAGCTGTAATTGCTGTTATTGGATTATGGTTCAATAGATATTTAATTGTTGTTCCAACTTTAGAAACACCATATTTACCAATTCAAGATACAAGAGAAGAGTTTATTCATTACACGGCAACTTGGATTGAATGGTCGCTAAGTTTTGCTGGAGTTGCTGCATTTATTTTATTCTTTATTTTAATTATGAAACTGGTACCTGTTATTCCAATGTCGGGAATAATAGATAATGAAAGAGAACAATTAAAGAGTAAAAAAACTTTCAAAAAGATTATAACTGAACAATTATAATAAAAGTTAGAAATTATGAAAAGTAACATATTAAAATATAAATTAATTACTTCATTTATTATTGCATTATTATTCAGTTTTAATGGATTTGCACAAGAAGATGATGCAAGTAACTATAAAATGAGATTTGGTTTTAAAACTGTTAAACAGCACGATAATTCCAGATTGCTTGAAGTAAGCTTTATAGGACAAAACAAAAAAGATAGGAAAGATAAAATTCCTGTTTTTGATGCAGAAATTAAATTTTACAACGAAGACAACCTTTTAGGTACAGCAAAAACTTCAAACGAAGGTATTGCTCAGTTAACAGTTCCAGAAAATCACAATTATACAACCGATGAAGATGGGTATATTAACTTAATTGCTAAATTTGAGGGTTCTGATGGTTTAGATGAAGAGGAAGACGACATTCAAGTTAAAAATTTATACTTAGAATTAAATTTAGAAGAAATTGATAGTGTAAAAACTGTATTAGTAAAAGCTTTTACAATAGACAGTTTAGGTGTTGAGATTCCTTTAGAAGAAGCTGATTTAATAATATCTGTTGGTGGAATGATTTCAAAAATGAAATTAGAAGAAGGATATATTGAAGATGGTAAATTCGAATTTGAGTTTCCTACAGACATTCCTGGTGATGCAAATGGAGATATTATGGTCTATTCAATTATTGAAGATAATGATGATTTTGGGAATATAATTCAACAAAAATCAATAAATTGGGGTACATTTAAAACCGAATCAATTAAAGAGGGTAATACACTATGGTCTGAAGCTGCACCAATTTGGATGTATATTGTTTTAACAATTTTATTAGTTGGTGTATGGGCCAATTATATATATACCGCAGTAAATTTATTTCAAATTAAAAAAGAAGGAAAAGAATTAGAATTAGAAAATGAATAAATGACAAATTAGTTATATCAAAAAAACTTTATGGCACCTTTTTTGATATTTAATGTATAACAAACAAAAATTAAAACTTAAAATGAAAACACTAAAAACATTAATGATTATCGGATTTATTAGTTTAGGACTTTTGGCATTCAGCTCTTTAAATCAAGAGGAATGGAAAGTACCTGCTAAATATGAGAAAATGACCAATCCTGAAGAAGCTTCAAAAGAAAATATTTCTTTAGGTAAAAATTTGTATTCGAAACACTGTAAATCTTGTCACGGTAAAGAAGGTTATGGTGATGGACCTAAAGCAGATGAAGTAGATGGAGATTTAGGAGATTTTTCTACTGAAGAATTTCAAGCACAATCAGATGGAGCTATTTTTTACAAAAGTTATATTGGGCGTTTAGATATGCCTAACTTCGAAAAGAAAATGACAGAGGAAGATATGTGGCTAACTGTTCATTATATGAGAACAATGGCAGAATAAACCCAAAATATTAGATAAAAAAACCCGAACAAATTGTTCGGGTTTTTTTTACTTATTAATTTCATAATTATATTGTCATAGAAAAAACTCTTGTATCGGGTTTATTTTCTATTAAGCGAAGATCAAATGCCATACAAATATTTCTAACAAACATTCTTCCCTCCTCTTTTACAACTATTTTGTTTTCTGAAACTTCTAATAAACCATCTCCAATAATTTCAGATAAACGATCAATAATTTCATTTTTAACTTTAGAATCTAAACCAATCTTCCATTCCGTTTCAAGGTTACACATTAAATTTAAAATGTGCTTTCTAATAATTAAATCGGTATCCGTTAATAAATGTCCTCTAAAAATTGGAATTATACCTTTATTAACCTTTTCAGCATAATCTTCAATAGTTTTTTCATTTTGAGCAAAAGCATACCAGGAATCACTAATAGATGACATTCCTAAGCCAATCATCAATTCAGTTTTCCCTGCTGTGTAACCCATAAAATTTCGATGTAACTTTTTAGATTTCATTGCTTTATGAAGTGAATCTGAAGGTAACGCAAAATGATCCATCCCAATTTCAACATAACCATTATCAAAAAACAATTGTTTTCCTAATTCATATAAATGGCGTTTTTCACTATCTTTAGGTAAATCGTTTTCATCAAAACCACGTTGCCCAACTCCTTTTATCCAAGGCACATGCGCATAACTATAATAAGCTATTCTATCTGGCTTTAATGCAATGGTATTTTTAATTGTATTTCTTATACTATCTTCTGTTTGAAAAGGTAATCCGAAAATTAAGTCGTGGCTAACAGATTCATAGCCTATTTTTCGAGATAAATCATTTACACGTTTTACTTGCTCAAAACTTTGAACTCTATGAATTGCTTTTTGAACAATTGGATCATAATCTTGAATTCCAAAACTATTTCTTCTTGATCCCAAATCATATAAGGTTTGTAATTGCTCTTCTGAGGTATGATTTGGGTGACCTTCGTAACTAAAATCGAAAGTTTCAAACTTATCAGCTCTTTTAAAAATTCCGTTGATTAGTTTTTTTAGATTTTCTGAAGAAAAATATGTTGGTGTTCCTCCACCAAGATGAATTTCTCTAATTTTAGGTCTTTCAACTAATAAATCACAATATAAATCCCATTCTTTTAAAACGGTTTCCAAATACGGTTCTTCAACCTCATGACGCTTCGTTATTTTTTTATGACAAGCACAAAAGGTGCACAAACTTTCACAAAAAGGCAAATGAATATATAAGCTAATTCCCTCAATTTCATTACTTTCATCAAAAGATTTTTTAACTGTGCGTTCCCAATCTTGTTGTGCAATCCCTTCTTTATCCCAAAACGGCACTGTTGGATAACTAGTATATCTTGGTCCTGGAATATTATATTTTTGAATTAAATTTTTCATTTCTTTAGCTTTTAGCTTCTAGCTTTTGGCACTTCGTAAAAATTCAATACCAAAACTAACCTCTAATTATTCATTTTAAAAAGATTCCTTCCTCCGCAGGAATGACAGTCGATAAACTTATGACTTCTAACATCTAACTTTCGACTTTTTACTTTTCAACTTCTGACTTCTGACTTTTAACCTTTATACTCTTTAACAGCATCAATAAATGCTTTTGCATTGTCTAATGGAATATTTGGTAAAATACCATGTCCTAAATTTACAATGTATTTATCTTTACCGAAATCATCTATCATTTTAGTCACCATTTTCTTAATCTCTTTTGGAGGTGACAACAAACGTGATGGATCGAAATTACCTTGTAATGTAATTTTATTATTAGTTAATTTTCTTGCCATTTGCGGCGTAATAGTCCAATCTACACCTAAAGCTGCAGCGTTTGAATTTGCCATATCTTCCAAAGCAAACCAACATCCTTTTCCAAATGCAATAACTGGAGCATCATCTTTTAATGCTTCAATAATTTGATTGATATATTTCCAAGAGAATTCTTGATAATCAACTGGAGATAACATTCCTCCCCAAGAATCAAATATTTGAACAGCATTTACACCTGCTTTTACTTTTTCTTTTAAATAAGCGATTGTAGTATCTGTAATTTTTTGTAATAATGTATGAGCCGCAATAGGTTGTGTAAAACAAAATTCTTTAGCCTTATCAAAAGTTTTTGAACCCTGACCTTGTATGCAGTAGCATAAAATTGTCCAAGGTGAACCCGCAAAACCAATTAAAGGAATATCGTCATTCAGTAGCTCCTTAGTCATTTTAATAGCATCCATTACGTACCCTAAAGTCTCATCAATATCTGGAACTATAACTGCATCTACGTCTTTTTGAGAACGAATTGGGTTTGGTAGCCAAGGACCTACATTAGGCTTCATTTCAACTTCAATGTTCATAGCCTGAGGAATCACTAAAATATCAGAAAACAAAATTGCAGCATCCATTCCATATCTACGGATTGGTTGCACAGTTATTTCTGAAGCTAATTCAGGAGTTCTACAACGTGTAAAAAAGTCATATTTCTCACGAATTGCAATAAATTCTGGTAAATATCTTCCTGCCTGGCGCATCATCCAAACTGGCGGACGCTCTACTGTTTCACCTTTTAAAGCTCTTAAATATAAATCGTTTTTAATCATATTTTTTTTAATTATTAGTTGTTAATTTTTAACTCTTAGTTGTTTTGCATTTTAACTTATAACTAACAACTTAAAATTAAACACTATTTATGCTTATCAGCAACAGCTTTCATTGCTACTTGTACTGCTGAACGCACTTTATAAATATCACGTCTTGACATAGCCGTAGCTAAAAACCAAGATTCAAATTGCGATGGTGGTAAAAACACACCATGCTCCATCATTTTCCAAAAGAAAGTTTTAAACTTTTTGGTATCACTAGTTTGAGCAGTTTTAAAATCTACTACTTTTTCTTTCGTGAAGAACGGATTTATCATAGAGCCAAATCTATTTACCTGTAAATCTATCCCATTTTCTTTAGCCGCAGCTTTCATTTCTCGTTCTAAAAAAGCGGCTGTTTTTTCAAAATCTTTATATGGATTTTGCTTTTTCAATTCTTTCAAAGTAGCAATACCACAAGCCATTGCAATTGGGTTTCCTGATAATGTTCCTGCTTGGTACATATCTCCCAAAGGTGAAACCATTTCCATAATTTCGTTTCTTGCTCCATAAGCTCCTACTGGAAAACCGCCTCCAACAACTTTCCCTAAACATGTTATATCAGCTTCAAAACCTAGTAATTCTTGAGCACCACCATATTGTGAACGGAAACCTGTCATTACTTCATCCGCAATTAATAATACTCCACTGGCTTTTGTTAATTCTTTTAATTCTTCAATAAAATCTTTATTCGGTTGAATTACTCCCATATTTCCAGCAATTGGTTCAATAATAACTGCTGCAATATCTTTATGTTTCGCCAAATGAGCTTCAACACTGTCAATATTATTAAATTCGGCAATAAGTGTGTTTTTTACAGCTTCATCTGGCACCCCTTTACTTCCCGGAATACTTAATGTTGCCAATCCAGAACCAGCTGCTACCAATAAAGCATCTGAATGTCCGTGATAACAACCAGCAAATTTTATAATTTTATTCTTTCCTGTAAATGCTCTTGCTAAACGAATAGCACTTAATACAGCTTCTGTTCCCGAGTTTACAAAACGCACTTTATCCATTCCAGGAAACGCATCACAAACCATCCCTGCCATTATTATTTCACCTTTGGTTGAAGCACCAAATGTATATCCGTTTTTTAAGTATTTTTTTATAGTTTTTTCAACAACACTATTTCTATGACCTAAAATCATTGGACCATAAGACAATACCATATCTATATACTCATTTCCATCAACATCGTAAATTTTACTTCCTTTGGCTCTATCAATAAAAATTGGAACACCTCCAACAGATTTAAAAGCTCTAACAGGAGAATTCACTGCTCCCACTAAATGTTTTTTACCTTTTGTATATAGTTCTAATGATTTTTCTAGTTTCATAATCTTTTATTTTTTGGTGATTGAGCGGAGTTGAAATCAAATTTTCACTTCGACTCCGCTCAGTGACCGCTTTTATGCCTCTCAACAATATTCTATTTTTTCAACAATAATCTAGCTACTTCTTTAGCAAAATATGTTATAATAATATCTGCTCCTGCTCTTTTCATAGACAATAAACTTTCCATCATTACGCGTTCTCCATCTATCCAACCATTTGCTGCAGCGGCTTTAATCATTGCATATTCACCACTTACATTGTAACACGCAATTGGTCTGTCGAAATTATTTTTTAAATCACGAATTATATCTAAATAAGATAATGCAGGTTTTACCATTAATATATCTGCTCCCTCCTGATCATCGTAAGTTGCTTCACGTAATCCTTCATCTCTGTTTGATGGATCCATTTGATAGGTTCGTCTATCTCCAAAAGTTGGAGCAGAATCTGCTGCATCTCTAAAAGGTCCATAAAATGCTGATGAATATTTTACTGCATACGACATAATTGGAAGGTTTGGAAATCCGGTATTGTCTAATGCTTCACGAATAGTTTGTATCATTCCATCCATCATTCCTGAAGGCGCAACCATATCTACACCCGCTTTTGCATGTGAAATTACTTGTTTTGCAATATTTGGTAAAGTTGCATCATTATCCACATCGTTATCGTGAATAATTCCACAATGACCGTGACTTGTATATTCACAAAAACAAACATCTGTAATTACATATAAATCTGGATAGTTTTTTTTGATAAAACGAACTGCACGTTGCATAATTCCATCCTCATTCCAAGTTTCAGAACCTGTATCGTCTTTTTTTGAAGGAATTCCGAATAATAATACTGCCGGAATATCTAATGCTACAACTTCATCTAATTCTTTTGAAATAGTATCTAAAGAGTAACGTTTAATTCCTGGCATTGAAACAATTTCAGTTTCAATATTTTCTCCCTCTTCAATAAATAATGGATAAATTAAATCGTCTATTGTTAGTTTATTTTCTCTAACTAAACGTCGAATATTTTCGGTTTTACGTAAACGTCTGGTTCTATTCATCTTTTCAATTATTGTTTATTTGTTGAATTGTTCATTCGTAATTCGTAATTCACAATTCATAATTATTTATTCTTCTTTTATAAAATACTCATTTACAGATTTTAATACACTTTCCACAGTTGATAATTTTGAAACTTCAACGTTTTTAAAGTGTTTTTTAGCTTCTGTAGCTGTTGTTTCTCCAATACAAAAAGCAACAATTTCGTTAGCCTTGTTTTCTTTTAAATAACTTTCTATTCCAGATGGACTGTAAAAAAGAATTCCTTTAAACTTTTCTTCAATTTTTCTAGGAGTTAACTGCGTTTGATAAGTTTCAATTTCATCAACTATAATATTACTTTCAGCCAACACGGTTGGAAGCTCATCTCTTCTTTTATTTCCACAGAAAAATGTAATTACATCATCTTTTAAAGTATTCACTAAATAATTCGCTAACTTTTCAGCTGAATTTTCAACATGTGTTACTTTACCAATTCTCTTCTCTATTAGTCTTTTAGTTCTTCTTCCAACGCAATAAACATTTTCAAAATCTAATTCCATTGGTGAAAAATTGTTCAATAAAGCTTCCACAGCATTTTGACTAGTAAATAACACATTCTTAATTGGTTTTTTTACTATAACTGGTTTTAATCTGTTGTTTCTTATAGTAATAAAATCGCTACTTGTAACTCCTATTTTTGAATTTAAAATAGCCGTTTGATCGTGAGAAAGACTTTTGGTTGAATAAACCAGTGTTGATTTTTCAATATCATTAACCTCTCGCATTAATTTTTTTCCACCTCTTTCTAAAATGTAATTTGCTCCAAACTTACCTAAATCCGTAGCATTGTTTACGGCAACTTCTTTATAAAATTCCATTTTATGTTTTCCATCAGGACTAAATAAAGCACCTTTAAATTTTATTTCTTCTTCAAAAATCATTGCTAAAGCTCCTATTGGTGCAGTACAACCACCTTCTAAAGTTTGAAGAAAATCACGTTCAATTTTTACACAAGTTGCAGTTTCTTCGTGATTTATTTCTTTACAAATTTCTATAAGTTCTTCATTTTTTTCTAAAGCAACAATCATTACCGCACCTTGTGCTGGAGCAGGAATCATCCAATCAAGTTTTATATGCTTTTCTTTTTCAGGTAATAATTTTAATCTTTTTAAACCAGCTGTTGCAAAAATTGCACCATCCCAATCATTATCTTCCAATTTTTGCAGACGTGTAATTACATTTCCTCGTAGACCTGTAATTTTATGATGCGGATAACGATACAGCCATTGTGCTTTTCTACGTAAACTTCCTGTTGCAATTAAAGCTGAATCTTTTGTGAAAAAATTTTCATCTTCTTTAATAACCAAAACATCGTTAAAATCGCCTCTTTTTAAATAGGCTGCAAGTACAATTCCTTCCGGTAATTTAGTAGGAACATCTTTAGCGGAATGCACTGCAATATCAATTTCTTCATTTAATAATGCTACATCTAAATTTTTTGTAAAAACACCTGTTATTCCTAATTCATACAGGGGTTTGTCTAAAACAATATCTCCTAAAGAATCAATTTTTACAATTTCTGTTTTATGACCGAAATGTGCTAATTGTTCTGCAACTGTATTGGCCTGCCAAAGCGCTAATTCACTTGAGCGAGTACCAATTCTAATAATTTTATCCATTCTAAATTTCGGTTTTTTCTGAGTAGAATATTTTGCTAATTACATTTATACTTTGATCAACCGAAGTTTCATCATCTTTTAAATGTTTTACAAATTGTGTAGTGATTTTTTGAATCATTCTATTAGTTACAAACTCTGCATGTTCAATATTAAAATCTTTTATTTTCTTTGAATGAAAATCAATTTCATCATGTTGAATTGCTTGTAACGACTCTTTTAAGGCATTTACGGCAGGTACGTATTTTCTATGTGAAATCCAGTCGTTAAATTCTGCTTTGTATTTATCTATTATTATTTCAGCTAAAGGAATTTGCTTTTTACGAGTTTCTATGGTTTTATCTGTAATTTTAGAAAGCTCATCAACATTTATTAGCGTAATACCTGGATCAGATTTTACCGCAATATCAACATTTTCTGGCATAGATAAATCTATAATTAAAAGTTCCTTACCCGCTTTTAAATGTTCTTTTGTTACAGTTGGAGTATTTGCTCCTGTAGAAACAATTAAAATATCTGTTGCATGAATTTCAGCTGTTAAATTTGAAAAATCAGCTACCTCAACATCGTTATGAATTTGTTCAAAACCAATTGCTTTTTCAAGCGTTCTGTTAACTAAAGTAATATTTTTATTTGAAGTATATTCTAATATATTTTTACAGGTGTTTTTACCTATTTCACCTAAACCGTAAACAAGTATTTTTTTGTTATTATAATCCTGAACAGTGTCTATTATATATTGAATAGCTGCATAAGCTACTGAAGTTGTACCTGAACTTAGTTTTGTGTTGTTTTTTACATCTTTACTTGCTTGTAAAACTAAATTCATCAAACGCTCTAAATACGCATTTGTAGTTCCTAATTTTTTAGCTAATTTAAATGACTGCTTTAACTGACCAACAATTTCGTAATCACCTAATATTTGGCTATCTATACCTGTTGCAATATTAAACAAATGCCTAACCGCATCTTTATTTTTATAAACATTAGAAACATTTATAAAATCTTCCACAGTTCCATTAGAATATTTTATTAACAAACTAATCAACTCAAAAGGGTGTTTTGCAAATCCAGTTATTTCAGTTCTATTACAAGTAGATAAAACAAAAATTCCGTCAATACCCTTTTCTTTAGCTTCAATTAATAAAAGTCTTTGATTCTCTCTAGTTAAACTAAAAGCACCACGCACTTTTACATCTGCTTTCTTGTAACTTAAACCTACATTGTAAAATTTTGCAGGAAGATTCTCTTGATTCATATTTTTTACCTTACCAATAAGTATCGACAAAAGTACATATATAATATTGTTCAAAATATCGCTAAAAGTACTTTTATTATCGACATAAGTTATTTAACCTTATTTAGAACACTTCTAAATAATCACTATTTCGATATATTTAATACAAATGTAAGCAAAATAAGGGGTTTAAAATTATGATATTTATCATAAATAAGTATAATAAAAATCGTATATGATCTATAAAATTATTGTATTTTTGCATTAATTTCAACAACTTTAGGCAAAAATAGCTTATGAAATCTAGTCTAGAAAACCACAAATATATCGACAAAAGTACTCAAATGCTTTTTAACGAAAAAGATACTTTTAAAGTATTTTATTTCAACAACTTATCTTCTGAAATTGAATTATACAAGCATCAACTAAATAATAATTACATTCAAATTTATTTTTGTAATAATAACGAATGTACCGTTGCATTTAATTTTGAACATTGCGCAACAAATTTAGAAGCTGGAAATTCTACAATGGTTTATTTTAAAGATGAAAAAATGAATATTCTCTTTAATATACCTCCAAAATCAGAATTAATAGCTGTTTTAATTTCTATTGAATATTTTCATTCCTTATTTTCAATTGAAGGTAATTTTCTATTTAATTTTAATAATTTTAAAGTTGGAAAACCAATTATAGAACCTAAACAGATTTCGCCTACAATTCAATTTATATTAAATCAACTTACCTCAAAACAAATAAACAAAGCATTAAGACCTGTTTATATTAAAGGTAAAGTTTACGAGCTGTTAAGTTATTATTTTAACACTGCAAATGAAAATGAAACTGAAAAAGAAAACTGCCCATATATTGCAAATGAAGAAACTGTAAGCAAAATAAAACACGCTAAAGAAATTATTATTGAAGAAATGATAAATCCGCCTTCTTTAGAGAATTTAGCAAAAAAAGTTGGTTTAAATATTAAAAAATTAAAAACCGATTTTAAAGATTTTTATGGAGTTCCTGTATTTACATTTCTACTAAATTATAAAATGGAATTGGCAAAAAAACTATTACAAGAACAACAATTGAATGTTAATGAAATTGCCGCGCAATTAGGTTACAGCACATCTAGTCATTTTATTGCGGCATTTAAAAGAAAATATAAAACAACACCAAAACAATACGCAAAATCATAACTATGAAGGGAGCATTACTCGTAAATTTAGGATCACCTAATAGCACTTCTGTAAAAGATGTAAAAAATTATTTAGACGAATTTTTAATGGATAAAAGAGTTATTGACACTCCATATTTAGTAAGAGCCTTTGTTGTAAAAGGAATTATTTTAAATACACGTCCAAAAAAATCTGCGGAAGCTTATAAAAAAATCTGGTGGAAAGAAGGTTCACCACTTATTGTTTTATCGGAACGTTTGCATAAAAAAGTTGAAGAAAATAGCAATATTCCAGTTGAATTAGCTATGCGTTATGGAAATCCTTCCATTAAAAATGGGATTCAGAAATTAGCAGACCAAGGTGTTACGGAAATTTTCTTGATTCCATTATATCCACAATTCGCTATGGCAACTACAGAAACTATTGTTGTTTTAGCTAATAAAATTGTAAAAAAAGAATTTCCTCAAATTAAAATTACTGATTTCCCTGCTTTTTACAATAACAAATCTTATGTTGAAGTGTTGAGCAATAGCATTCAAAAACATTTGGAAGCTGAAAAACCAGATCATTTATTATTTTCGTATCATGGCGTTCCAGAACGACATATTAAAAAATCTGATATAACAAAATCGCACTGTAAAATTGATGGGAGCTGTTGCAATACTCCTAGTCCTGCTCACGAATTTTGTTATAGACACCAATGTTATCAAACCACTAAAAATGTTGCAGAATTTTTAAATTTAAAAGAAGGTTCGTATAGCACCTCTTTTCAATCGCGTTTAGGAAGAGATCCCTGGTTACAACCTTACACCGACCAAACTATTGATAATTTTGCAAAAAATGGCATTAAAAATTTAGCGGTAGTAACTCCGGCTTTTGTTTCTGATTGTTTAGAAACGTTAGAAGAAATTGGTATGGAAGCAAAAGAATCTTTTGAAGAAAATGGAGGCGAATATTTCTCCACAATTCCTTGTTTAAATGATGACGCTATTTGGGCAGAAACAGTTGCAAATTGGATTAATAATTGGGCAAAATAATATGGAGTATTTATATATAAAATCACTTCATATTATATTTATTACCACTTGGTTTGCAGGTCTTTTTTATATAATTCGGTTATTTATTTATTTTAAAGAAGCAGAAACTAAACCTGAACCAGCAAAAGAAATTTTAACAAAACAATACCAATTAATGATTAAAAGGCTTTGGTATATTATTACCTGGCCTTCTGCGGTTTTAGCAACACTTTTTGCCATTATTTTACTTGTTTTGCAACCTGCTTGGCTTCAACAAAGCTGGATGCAAATTAAATTAGCATTTGTAGCCTTGTTATTTTTTTACCACGGAACTTGTCAGGTTCTATACAATCAAACTCAAAATAACACCTTAAAATATTCTTCAACATTTTTAAGAATTTGGAACGAAGTTGCTACCATTATTCTATTCGCCTGTGTATTTTTAGTTGTACTCAAAAATTCTTTAGGTTGGATTTTTGGAACTGTCGGTATTATTGGCTTTTCAATTTTATTAATGTTAGGTGTGAAATTGTATAAAAATATTAGAAAAAAGAATAGTTGGGATAAACAGTAAAATTGATTTAAAAATTTTATCAAATCAACAACATTTAAGCAATATTCATCATTTATTTTTAAACTTCAATCTAAATTTATTGTTAAATACGTAAATATACTTTCATTTTAATGAATATTTAATATATTGTATATCAATGTATTGTATGTTACAGTATGATTAAAATCATAGATAGCTCGAAAACCTTTTCGTAATTTTATTGCATTATAATTACAATAATTTATTAATCAATATTTTATGAAACGAGCGTGCTAAAATGTCTATCAAAATTAAAATAAGAGATAGCGAACCTATCTGTCCGACAGGCAGGCAGCATGTAACCAATAAAACAAATAATAAAGACACATGAAAAAACTTCTTTTAGGTAACGAAGCATTGGCACAAGGAGCAATTGACGCAGGTATCTCAGGTGTGTATGCTTACCCAGGAACGCCATCTACAGAAATTACAGAATATATCCAACGTTCAAAAACAGCCACAGAATTAAAAATTCATTCAAAATGGTCTGTTAACGAAAAAACAGCAATGGAAGCCGCATTAGGAATGTCTTATGCTGGGAAAAGAGCACTAACAGTAATGAAACACGTTGGTTTAAACGTTGCCGCTGATGTTTTTATGAACATGTCGGTTTCTGGAATCAATGGCGGTTTGGTTGTGGTTGTAGCCGATGACCCTTCAATGCATTCATCTCAAAACGAGCAAGATTCTCGCTATTACGGCAAGTTTGCTATGATTCCAATTTTAGAACCTTCAACTCAACAAGAATGTTACGAAATTACCAAATATGCTTTTGAACTATCGGAAAATCTAAGTTTACCTGTTATGATACGCTTGGTAACACGTTTATCACATTCCAGAGCTGGTGTTGAAACTGGAAACAGAATTCATCAAAAGGATTTAAAATTGCCAACAAATCCAACGCAATTTCAACTAATTCCAATACATGCCAGAGGCAGGTACAAACATTTAGTTGATATTCAACCTGATATATTAGAAATTTCAGAAAATAGCAATTTTAATGAATTTAAAAAAGGACCAAATACCTCCCTCGGAATTATTGCTTCCGGAATTGCTTATAACTATTTAATGGAAAACTTTGATGGTGAAGAATGTCCGTATCCTGTTCTAAAAATTTCTCAATATCCAATTCCTAAAAAACCAGTAAAAAAACTATTTGATACGTGTAAAAAGATTTTGGTTTTAGAAGATGGCTATCCTTTTATTGAAGAAGCAATTTCCGACTTTTTAGGTGAAAACAGAAAAGTGATTGGAAGACTAAGTGGTGATATTCCTCGTGTTGGAGAATTAAACCCAGATAATATTGCAAATGCTTTAGGTTTTGATATCGTTATAAATGAAAATAT
>NZ_JBFLKT010000038.1:0-5236 GCF_040883305.1 Lutibacter sp. | reverse complement strand
TAGAAAAACAGAAAATTATTTTTGAAAGATTTTCGCAAGAAAATGAAGAAACTTCTAGAACCTTAGGCGGATTGGGATTAGGATTATCTATTGCAAAAGAAAACACGGAATTATTAGGAGGAGAAATTTCTGTAAATTCTATAAAATGGAAAGGATCTACTTTTAGGGTATCTATACCGTATAAGCCTGTAAATGATATTTTTGAGTTTGATAATTTTAATGATAATATTATTGAAGCAAAACCAAAATATACTATTTTAATAGCTGAGGATGAAGAAATGAATTTTTTATTTCTTGAAATTTTAGTCTCAAAAATATTTAATCAAAATTGTAACATTTTACACGCGATAGACGGAGTTCAAGCTATTGAACTGTGTAATAAAAATGAAAATATAGATATTGTATTAATGGACATAAATATGCCAAATATGAATGGTCTCGAAGCAACAAAAAAAATTAAAAAATTTAGGCCTAAATTATCAATAATAGCACAAACGGCATACTCATCTGCTGAAGATAAAGAAAAAGCCCTTTCGGCAGGTTGTAATGATTTTATATCTAAACCAATAAATAAAGAGGAGTTAAAAACAATGGTAGACTATCATTTGAGTTTATAATAATATAATATAGAATTGAAAAATAAAAGAATAAAGAATAGCATTTTATTTGCAATAGTTGTAGTTGTTTTAAATGTTTTTGAAATTAAGGCACAATTCAATAACCTTATTTTTGAAAATGATGACATTCGTATACATGAAACCTATCTTACGTTAAATTCAACAGGAAATATTTTTCCAACAATTTATAATAAAGGGTTAATTTATGCTTCGAACCATAACAGAAATAACTATAAGCTCTTTTATTCAAATTTAAAATCGGAATCTCAAAAATTTAAAATCGGCTCAAAATATAATTTAGGAGCAGTTGCTATTTTTAATAATGAAATTTATTTTACGGGAGTCACAAAAAAGTTAAGCACTTTTGGTACAAATAATTTTACAATTTATAAAGGAAAAATAAGAGATTTTAAGGTTAAAGAAATTGTACAATTACCTATTTGCAATTTAGATTTTTCATATACATACCCAACAATTTCAAAAGATGGCTCTAAAATGACTGTTGTAACTAACGAAAGGGGGCGTTTACATTTATTAGAACTTAAAAGAACTAAAAATAACGAATGGGAAAAAGGAGATGTCGTATATATCTCTCATCCAGAATTTGAAATTATAAACCCGACATATTATAACGAAACCACTATTTATTTTGCATCAAATATTTATGATGGAAAAGTAACCAGAGTTGCTTATGATACAAATGAAAATGGAGAATTCCTTATTTCTGAAGTAGAAAGAGAGCAAGGAAGTTTTAATATTTATAAAATTGAAAAAAACAACGGAATTTGGGGAATACCTATAAAATTAGATTTTTTTAATTCAGATTTTGATGAATTGGGAGTAATTTTTATAAACGGGAATTCAGGGTATTTAACTTCATTTAGATACAGCAATACAGATAATATCTATTATTTTGAATTAAAGAATTAAAATAATAAACAAACAGGTGTTGGAGCTTTTATACTTTTTAAGAAGGATAATTCACCAGTTTTTTTATTCACTTTGTAAACGCTTATATTTTTACTTTTTTTGTTAGCAACTAATAAAAATTTTCCGTTTGGTGAAAGTGTAAAGTTTCTTGGCCAATCACCATTCACACTTATGTTTTGAATTTTTTGAAGTGTACCACTCTTTTTATTTCTTTTAAAAACTACAATAGAATTTTCACCTCTATTAGAGCCATATAAAAACTTCTCATTTTTAGATAAATGTATGTCAGCACAATAACTTTCACCACTAAAATCATTACTTAATGTACTAATGTTTTGAATATTTTTATAACTATTTTCAGCTTTTTTCAGTGTGGTTATAGTAGAATTTAATTCATTAATAACATAAATATAGTTGCCTTTTTTTGAAATTTCAAAATGCCTTGGTCCAGCGCCAACTTCCATGTTGTAATTTTCTTTTAAAGTAAAATCACCTTTCTCTTCAATATAATGTGCTAAAAAATCACGTCCTAAATCTGCAACAAATAAATTAGTGCCTAAAAATTTAGCAGAATGAGCATGTGCTTTTTTAGTTTCAATATTGTGATCAATAACCTGAAAAGCTTCTTGTAAACTACCATTTTTATTTATATTAAAAACGGCAAAATTTCCACCACCATAATTGGAAACTACAGCTTTATCTCCTTTTTTATTTAGTTGCACATGGCAAGGACCTTTACCTTTGCTGTTTACTTTATTAATTAAAGTAAGTGATCCGCTATAATTGATTTTGTATGCGCTAACAGAGCTTTCTTGGTCGCTTTCACTAACTGCATAGAGAAACTTTTTATCTTTTGAAAAAGTTAAAAAAGAAGGATTTACAGTTTCAATTGCTAACTTTTTATTATTTAATTCACCAGTTTTAGTATTGAAATTATAAAGGTAAATTCCTTGGCTATCTTCACCGGTATAGGTTCCAACGTACATTGGAATATTTTGCGCATAACTAACCACGTCAATACTCAATAATAAAAAAATAAAAATTCTTTTCATCTAGTTTTGGGTATTATTTTATTAGTATTCCACGTTTATTTAGCAAAGGAATATTTCTAAGTGCACCTTCTTTAATTACACCTTTTTCAAACAAATATTTTTTATCGAACATGGTATTTCCTTCAAAAAAAGTAACATTAAAAAAGTTCGAAAGTTTTAAGACATCACCTTGTAAAAGTTCAACTTTAGCAAAGGATTTAGCAGGTAATTTTTCAATTTTATGTCTTAAAATAGCTGTCTCAATCATTTTATCTTCGTCATAACCTTTAGAAACAATCAACACCATTTCTAAGGTAACATTTTTGTTGTTAACAATATATGCATTCCAATCTTCACATTTAAATTCGTTGTTATATTCTTTAACAACTGCCATAAAAACGTCCGTTACCTCTGGTATTGTAATATCTTTTTTCATAAAAAGGGTTTGTAAATTTTGAAGTTAAAAATTTAAAAAGCAGTACTTTAAAACTTACAACTGTTAAACTATATTACCGACTTAAACTGTTCTAAAAAACGCACATCGTTTTCATAAAACATTCTAATATCTGGTATTTGATACAATAGCATTGCAATACGTTCAATACCCATTCCAAAAGCGTAACCGCTGTAAACATCAGGATCAATATTGACGTTTTTTAATACATTTGGATCTACCATTCCACAACCCATAATTTCTAACCAACCTGTACCTTTTGTAATTTTATAATCGGTTTCGGTTTCTAATCCCCAATAAATATCTACTTCAGCACTTGGCTCAGTAAATGGAAAATATGAAGGGCGTAAACGAATTTTAGACTTCCCAAACATTTCTTTGGTAAAATACAAAAGTGTTTGTTTTAAATCCGCAAAAGAAACATCGGTATCAATATACAAACCTTCAACCTGATGAAAAATACAATGTGCACGTGCCGAAATATCTTCATTTCTAAAAACTCTTCCAGGAGAAATAGTTCTAATTGGTGGTTTATGATTTTCCATATAACGTACTTGAACAGAAGAAGTATGTGTACGTAATAAAATATCTGGATTTGTTTCAATAAAAAAGGTATCCTGCATATCACGTGCTGGATGGTATTCTGGTAAATTTAATGCCGTAAAATTATGCCAGTCGTCTTCAATTTCTGGACCTTCAGAAACTGTAAAACCTATCCGAGAAAAAACATCAATAATTTTATTTCTAACTATAGATATTGGATGGCGAGAACCTAATTCAATCGGCTCTTCGGGTTGTGTTAAATCGCCGTAAATACCTTTTTGTTCACTTGCGTTTTCTAAAGCATCTTTTAGTTGGTTTACTTTATCTTGTGCTGTATTTTTAAGCGTATTTAATGCCTGACCAAATTCTTTTCTTTCAGCAGATGGTACATTTTTAAATTCAGCGAATAAATCGTTAAGTATTCCCTTTTTACTTAAAAATTTAATTCTAAAAGTTTCAATTTCATCTTTAGAGGTTGCATTAAATGCTGCTACTTCTCCAATCAATTCTTTTACTTTATCTAACATTTTTATAGAAAATTAGAGTGCAAATTTACACAATTTTATTTTGATAAATAATATTGAATTTATAAAGATACATAGTGTCTTTTTAAATAGAAACGGTTTGTTTATTTTAACTGTAAAATTGTTTTTACGAAAACGTTTTAGAAAATTTGAATATTTTCGTAAAAAAATACTCTTAATTTATATATAATATTAAATATTAGCTATATTTGTATAGCAAATTATATTAAATTCAAAATAATACATCATAAATTATGGAATCAAAAATTAGAGAGTTTATGAATTTGGTTAAAGAACGTAACCAATTTGAACCTGAATTTTTACAAGCTGTAGAAGAAGTAGCCGAGACGGTTATTCCTTATATAGCTAGTCAAGAAATTTACTATGGTAAAAACATTTTATTAAGAATGGTTGAGCCAGAAAGAGTTTTAATGTTTAGAGTACCATGGGTAGATGATAGTGGAGAAATTATTGTTAATAGAGGATTTAGAATTGAAATGAATTCTGCTATTGGACCTTATAAAGGTGGTTTACGTTTTCATCCTACAGTAAACTTAAGTATTCTTAAATTCTTAGCTTTTGAGCAAGTATTTAAAAACGCATTAACTACATTACCTATGGGTGGTGGTAAAGGTGGATCTGATTTTGATCCTAAAGGAAAATCTGATGGTGAAATTATGCGTTTCTGCCAAAGTTTTATGGGAGAGTTATTCCGTCATATTGGTCCAAATACCGATATTCCTGCAGGAGACATTGGTGTTGGTGGTAGAGAAATCGGATTTTTATTTGGAATGTACAAAAAACTACGTAACGAATTTACAGGTGTTTTAACTGGTAAAGGAATGTCTTGGGGTGGATCATTAATTCGTCCTGAAGCAACTGGTTACGGAACTGTATATTTTGCTCAAAGTATGTTGGCAACTAGAGGAGATTCTTTAAAAGGAAAAACTGTTACGGTTTCAGGTTCTGGAAACGTTGCGCAGTATGCTTGTGAAAAAGCAACTCAATTAGGAGCTAAAGTTGTTACCTTATCTGATTCTGGAGGATATATTTTTGATAAAGATGGTATCGATGCAGATAAATTAGCTTTTGTAATGGATCTTAAAAATAACAAACACGCAAGAATTAGCGAATATG
>NZ_JBFLKT010000037.1:0-8582 GCF_040883305.1 Lutibacter sp. | reverse complement strand
GGCTGTCTTGTGAGTCTGTAGAAGCTAATCCGCCAATCATCCAAGGCCTATCTTCGCCTTCTGATTTGATCAGGTCTGCTTCTACATAAAACTTAAAATTGTTTTCCACTTATAATTTATCTTTTACTTGATAAAGCAAAGTTAAGAAAATTTAATTTAAGTTTTACTTGTTTTTTAAATTCTATCTTTTATATAGAAACACTAACTATTATAGTAAGTTTTAAATTTTTGATGATTATTCATATTATTTTTTAATATAATTTGGATTTAGATAAAATCCGTCTTCATTAAATAAATATTTATCTTTAGTGTTTAATTCCAAGGATTCATTATAAGCTTTAATAGCTAATTCATATATTTCTTTATTGGAAGAGCAATCAATATAGTTTCTTATTTGGTAATGACTAGGTTGCGTATGATTTGACAATCTATATTTTTGACCATTTATTGTTATGTATTCACTTCCTGTCATAGCTTGATGATGCATATACGTAAATCCCAAATCTCTAATTGCCTCTGCTAATTCAAATCTTGTCATTTTTAATATCTTTTAGTATAATCAAATATAGCTATTTTATATTTATTATGCAAACTTTATTAATTATTTTTATTTAATTTCTATATATTCAACAAATTTATCAATTAAAGGATTAATAATTTCTTTACCTCTTAGCTTGTTTTTGAAAGAATTATTTACATTATTGTAATAATATCCAGACAGAGAGCCTGTAATTGCAGCAATTGTATCTGTATCATAACCCAAACTTACTGCCTTTTTTATTGAATCTGTATAATTGTTAGTCGTTATAAAGCAATGCAGGGCAGCCTCTAATGTTCCAATTACAAATCCTTTTGTATTAAAATTTTCTTTACTTAATATATAAATTAAATGTCTTGGAAGGGATTTTTCTTTGTTTAATCCATTTATGATATTATGAAAGTAATTAATATAGTCCATGCATGCATTGATAGAAATTTCATGTACATGAGTTATTGAAGAAGACTTAATTACAACTTCTTTTATTTTTTCTTGGTTTGAACCATATAATTCAAACACAAATGGTAGCATTCGCATTAAAGAACCATTTCCATTTGAATAAAAATCTTTGTTAATTTTATTATTAATTAATCCAGTTTTTGTAGAATGTCCAATATCAAATACAAGATTGTCAATAGCATATCTTCCATACTTAACCCAATTAACCATACACTCTCTTAAATCTTTATTGTTTGATATTGAATCTAGCGTGGCAAGCATTAAAGAGCTATCATCAGACCAAGTTCCCAATGGCTGATTGTGAGTTCCAAATCCAATCATATCAATTTTACTGACAGCAGGAGCTTTAAACTCAAAGGGGACACCTAGAGCATCCCCAATGATAAAACCATAAATACTATTTTTAATTTTTTGAAAGTTCATATTAAAAAACCTCCCAACCTTTTCTTTTTACAGATGCTTTTAAAACTTCTGTACATCCAGCCATTGTGCAGTAAAATAATCTACCTTCTTTTTCTGAAAACAAATAATGAGATGGAACATTTAATTCGGCTATTTCACTTGCTGTTTTATAACCTCTATCTCTTAAAGAAGTAAAGGTTTCTCTTGTCTTTTTGCAAGTTTGCTTGATACCGTAAGTTGATAAATCTAAAACTAAACTTTTTGCTTGATTTTTTGTAATTGATTTCATAACTTTTCGATTTTCTTTGTTTTAAATTTCGTTTCTTTCAATACTAAAATCTAACACTTTTATTTAAGTTTGCAAAAATATTTTCAATTATTTTCAAAATATTTTTCATAAAGTTCTTTGATATAATCTTTAGATACTTCACTGCCTCCAATAATAGTAATCATTTCTGATTTCTCTACTTTATCACTTTCTTTTTTTACAACTTTCATAGTATGTGATTCACTATTCATTCTGTCTTTAAAATTGCTCATTTCTTTATTTTTATTTTCCATAATCAAATATAGCTATTTTAGTTTACAATATCAAATTTCTTCAAGAAAAACTTCAATACCTATCAACATTCCATTTTTTAATTTATTTTGTTTTACTTTAGTTACTTTAAAATTAGTTTCTACGTCAAACAAAACTTCTTTTTCTTTTGGTGCATCTGAATAATCTTCTATACTACGCCCATTTTTAGATTTGATTTGATATGTTAATTCACCTCCTCCAAAATTATCAATTACGCTTTTTTCTTTTGTAGTGGAAGTAAATGAGCTGAATTGTATTTCATTTCCTTTTTGGAAATCTTCTAAATATTCACTTAATTCTTTGATAGGACTTTCTGCTCTATAAACAGTTCCTTCGTGTTTATCTAACTTATTAAGTCCGCTTGAAACAGACTTTATATAATCTTCCAACTCTTCATTTGGCGGTTTCCTACCTTTTCTAACATATCTATTTATTTCCCTATAATCTGATTTTGTGTAACCATTTAAAGCTTTCTTTTCTTCTTCTAAAATATTTCCATCATCTTTACTTAGTTCTTGTTCTTCTTTTGAGATTGTTGGCTTTTCCATCTCTTTATTTTCCTTTTGCCCTTCCGGGTTTTCCGAACTACCACTTCTTTTCTCTAATTCCTTTTTAGCTACTTCTTGCATTAAAGGGTCTTTTGCATTTTTAGCAGCTTGTTCTAAATAGTAATCTGGAGTTTCTTTTGCTTTTTGTTGTAATTGTTCTGGAGAATATTTTCCTACTACTTCTTTCCCCTCTTCTTTTGTATTTTTATCAACACCTTCTTTTTTATTAGAACCATATTGTTGTCCTACTCTTTTAAGCTTCCTATTTTTTGCATTATCTGCATATACAGCTTTTTCAAATTTGTTCTTATAATCAAAGTAAGTACTTTTCTTAATTTCTTCACTGTCTTTACTCAGCCACTTAAAATATTCTTCAGTGGTCATCTCTCCTTCATCAAAATTATCATTTTGACTTTCTAATACTTTTTCAAACTCCCCATCTTCTTTTTTAGGCTTTGAAAATACTTTAACTACATTATCGGCTATTTTATTTACAAACTGCATAAATGGATTTGATTTCTTAATTTCAAGTTTAGGAAGAACCATATTAGAAATTCTCTCTTCTAAATCAAATATTAAATCATAATCAACTATTTTATCTAATAAAACCCATTCATAACCAAAATGTTCACTTGTTTCAAGCATTAAAGGTCTTTTCTCTGATACGTGAGTACAGAAATAATGACTAGTTGATCCATCGGTATTTTTAAATGAATCTATGTAATAACCATCAATAGGAGTTACTTCTAATCCAGTCTCTTCTTTTAATTCCCTATATGCTGCTGCTTCAATATTTTCACCTTCATCTACATGTCCTCCCGGCAGACAAAACTTATTGGGTTCTAATTTGTTGACATTACCCCTTCTTAACAATAATATTTTATTGCCTCTTTCATTGAGGATTATAAAATCACTGTATTCTTGCTTTGAAGCTTTTTCTATATTTTCTCTAAACTCTTTTATTTTAGTTAAAGCCTGAGTGTATAATTCAGAATCTACTAATTCTAAATCGAAAGCTTTTTCTATATTTTCAAATGCAATTTCTTCATCACACAAAGTAAGTTCTTCTATTTCTTCTCCCTTATTAATAATTGCAGGGGCTAAATATTTAGCCGAAGTATCGTTGGCTTTGTTTTTGAAATTGCTATAAAGATTTTCGTTTAAGACTTGATTATTTACAATTACTTTTTTTGGATCTTCTCCTACTGGAGGTTTAGGGCAAGATTCAACATACTTGTTAATTATCTTTACATGTTCCCTCTTTCTAGATTCAGTATAATTACCATTCTCATCAATATGTTCTTCCTTTGATGTTTTTGAATTTTTAGTTTTTAATTCAATAAACTTTTCAGGACTTACATATACAGTACCTACATAAGCTTTTTGATTTTTCTTTTGAATAAGTCTTTTTACTGGAATGGTATTTTCTGATTTGCTCATAAGTAATCTGGTTTGTCTTCATCCTTTCTACCATTTCTCAACCACTTGTTTAGTTGATCGTCATAAGCAGGATTATCTTTTCTTGGCTTATCTATATCTTCCATTAAATTAATTTCAGGAAGAAAAAGGTTTGCTATATCTCTTTCAAGTTCTTTTTCGGAAATATTTATTTTTTTCTTTTTGTCAGCCATTGTTCTTGCTATTAAAATGTAAATTTAGTCAATTATTTAATAATTTATTTCCAAATTATTTTTTTGCGTTCTATTATAAGTGCTTCTATTTGGCTTGTTAAAAATGGAAATTCATCTCCAATAAATATACAGAGAAGCTCCATTTTATTAATAAACTCATAGTCTTTAAATGAAGGCATGTCTTTGTTGCTTCTTAATTCTTCTATTTTTTCAGCAAGTTTTACTATGCTAGATAATTTATTTTTAGATAATTCCTGTATTGAATTTAAAGTTAATTCTTCAATTGACAATATTAAAATAGCTTCTAGTTGTTCATAGCTAAAATCATTTGAAATTTCTTCTATAAGGAATTCATCTACTTTAAGAACGTCTTTTAATAAAGCAACTACTATAAGGTCTTCATTTATATCCTTATTTTCTAAAGCAGTATATTTAGCTATTATAGTAGCTGTTCTTTCAAGCTTTTCATAATCTTGCTTAGAATGTATTTCTTGAGCAAATAAATCAGCTAATTCTATTTTATTCAAAATTTACACTTTTTGAATTTGAATTTAGCAATAGGTCTTCCTCCAAATCCCACACTATTTAGATCAACAATACTTCTCATCCAAAAAACCCCATTCCCATAAAAATACCCATTTATTACCCCACCTAATGTTTGAGCTTTATTTGTATTAAATACATTTTTTACTTTTTCTTCTTGTTCTTTAGTTAATCCCATTTCTCTTACATTTCCCATTGATTTTCTGAATTTTTATAAAACTCAAATAATATCATATCATTATTAGAACTATTTGGTACAAATATTGAAATTTTAATTCTTTCTTTTGGGTATAATTTAGGATTGGGTAATTTTTTAAGTACTTCTTTTTTAGCAAGGTCGTATGTTTCAACTAGTTCTTCAAATGTTTTCATAATCCTAAATTTTAAATTAAGGGAGTAGAATAAATCTAATCTCCCCTAATAACCCCTAAACTATAATAATCTAAAATCCATACTTTAATAAACAAATATAAACAAAAAAGCATCCAATACAAATAGAGGATGCTTAATTTTTAATATTTATTTTTTTTATTCTATTCTAAGTGCTTTCAAAGCTTCAGATTTAGCTAATTTGTTATCTTCTACTTTTTCTTGCTTGGACTCTTCTTTCTTTTTCTTCTTATTACTTTGTTCATTATCAGTATCTTCTTCTGAATCACTATAACCTTCAATATTTTCTTTTTTGTCGACTTTTTGTAATTCTGGATAAATACCTTTAAATCTTTCAGAAGCAGCTTTCCTTACATCGTCAAAACTAAACATATTATGCTTGAGCTATTGTAATAGAGTATTCTTTATCTGTACTTAATCCACTTGCATCATCAATTGCTTTAATGGTAAAAACAAAAGTTCCGGCTACAGTAGGAGTTCCAGAAATTACACCTGTTGAAGAAGCCAAAGACAAACCAGTTGGTAGGCTTCCAGATTGAACTCTAAATTCAAAAGTGTCACTTAAACCGCTTGCTTCAATAGTGTCTGTATAAGTAACGTCTGTAGTTCCGGCAACCAATGGAGAATCTGTATCAAATATAATTCCTCCTACTACAAAGCTTGGATTGCTTCCATCAGTTTCAGCTACTAAAAGGTCTAATGAATTGTCGTTTGCAAAACTGATTATATCTGAAAAAGTTTTTGGTATCTTCTTAAATTCTTGAGCTAATTCTACTTCTAGCTGAGAGCTAAGAGCTTGAATATCTCTATCATCAAGAGAATAAGTTTCCATAACTGTAAAATTACCTATATTGTTTCCAGATATAGAATCAACTCTAAGTCTTCCTAAAATTGCTCCTCCATTATAAACTGAAATATCTTTCATGTCTTATTATTTTTTTATTTAATAATGTAAAATTACGAATTATTTTTAAACTTTTGAGAATTATTAATTAGCATATTTATTTTCTTTATTTAAGTACCTAGAAAAAGTAGATCTTGACAAATTATTCTCAATGCAAAATTGTCTTATAGACATATTTGATTTTTTAAATTTTATAATCATTTGATTGACAACCATCTTTTTATTAAATTTATCTAATGTATAACCATTAGAGCTTAGTCTTTCACCACTAAACAATCTCATGTATTCTACATTTAATTTCTTTTCTAATATAAAATAGTTACTAAATTTATATTTAATACCTGTTTTAATACAATATATTTCTACTTCGTCTAATAAATAATTATGCTTATCTTTTTTATATGGAAGCCATTCATTATTTATTAAATAATTATTTTTTATTCCATTTTTATACAAAGGAGATACAATTTTATTAAAAAATAAATTGCCTTCCGTTAAGGAATTAAATTTTTTAATTTCAAGTGTATAAACATTTATATAAGCACACTTTTTTCTTAAAGAAGGAATATCTCCCCCTAATCCCCCAATTCTAATATTATAAGTGTTTTTATTATTTACAAAATTTTTATTAACAACTTTTCTCTCATATTTATAAGCCTCTTCTCTTGTATCAAAAAATTTATGAGTCTTTCTTTTGAAATTTTTATATCCATATTTTACTACTGCATCTATGAAATGAGATTTTATTCCTCTATTTTTTAAATTTATAGCTGTTGCCATAGAACATATACCGCACCCTATATATCCATCCCTCAATCTTTCAGTTTTATGAACTCCATAGTAAACCTTCCCATTTAATTTGTTTATTGTTATATAAGTAAAATACATCAATTACCAGTATTTTTTAGCATAAACTCTAAATGCTTTTGCCCTTGGATCGTCTCCTTTTAGATTTTCTGCATGTCGAGCATAAAATTGCTCTTTTGCTTCTTTAGAATAGCCGTGATCATAACCCTTTGCTCCGAAATGATGCCATTTGCCATCCATATAAACCATTGCTTTCTTTCCTTTATTGTCTGATTCCTTTATAGTACCATTGGCTGGTTCTTTTTCTTCTGCTTTTTCTATAATTCCTAACACTTTTAAAGCTTCAGCTTTCTTTACTTCATCTTTGCCAGTTTTATCCTTTACTAATGCAATTGCAATAGCTTTAGCCCTTCCTTTATCTGTTACTATATTCCCATGGCTATCTTTTAATTTACCATCATTGAATTTAGCCATTACTTCAGACATTATTTTATCTTCAGTTGCTTCTGATTTTTTAACACTTCCTTTAGGAACACAATTAGGAACTTTCTTTCCATCTTTATCTTTAAATCCTTGCATCTCATAGCCATCCCAGCAAGGGTCTTCACCTTCCATCTTTTTAGCTTTCTCAACTTTGCCATATGTCATATTCATATTGGCTGCAATCCTATTTTGATTATTCTTAAAGTGTTCCATATCAATCTTTTTACAAATTTACTCAAAAAAGTATAAATAATTGACAATAAAAAGGGAGCCACTGAAATAGCTCCCCTTAAATCCAACCAAAATTAAAAAATATGAAAGTACTAATATAAGAAAGGTTTTCTAATTATTGGCAATAAAATCAAAAAATTGCCGAAAATTTGCAATTCGCGAATTAAGAATTAATATGCCTTACTGTTATTGAAATTTTAAAAGGAATATGTCTTTCTAGTTTTGAATAAATACCCTTTTCTTTATAACCCATTCCTGTAGGGTGTGATTTACTTTTTGAAACTATTAAAAAGTCTGAATATTTTTTATTAGGATAATAACTATTGCCTGATTTATTTTCTTTTTGACAATAAGATCTCCATGCTAATTGCATTTTAATAAAATTAAGTCTTTCAAGAAATTTTATGCTATCCCTTTCTGAATTTTTACCATCAAAAGTCTTTATCCTTTCAATACCAACTTTCTCTTTTATAATCTTATAAGTTATTATTATCATAATCTGTATTTAAAAGTTAAATCGCTATACATATATTTATCATTCATTTGGTTTTCAATTTTTCTAAAAGCTGCATTATGTCTCAAAGCAGGATCTTTTTTCTTTTCTAATAAAATTTGATGACTAATTTCATGAAGGAGTGCATACTCAATATCTACACATCTATTTAAATCTATTTGAATATTTAATGGCTTCATAGAGTTTGAGTATTGAAGGCAAGCACCTCCTTTACTTACACTACAAAACTTAATAGGAATAGGGTTTAACTTTTCTTTTTTGCAAACTTCTAGGTAGTAATTCTTAATGTTTTCGATTTTTGATTTCATTTCTTTTCGATTTTCTTACATTTCAAAGGTAAACAAAAATATTTGTTTTGCAAACTTTATTTAATTATTTTTTTAAATAATGTAAATTTTGTTTCAAATTTAAAATTCTCATAGTTCCAAGTCTTGCTAAACTATATCTCATTTTGTCATTCCATTTAGTATTAAATAGTAATTGTGGCTTTCTTACTATTCGTAAGCTATCCAAATCTATTATTCCGGCAAAGGAAGGTATTTGGCTTTTTGT
>NZ_JBFLKT010000373.1:0-10051 GCF_040883305.1 Lutibacter sp. | reverse complement strand
GGTGTTATTTTAGGAAGCGTTTTAAAAACACGTTCCACTTCCGTTTTTAATTCTTTATACGGTGAATTTACATACAACACTTTAAAATTTCCAGTTGCATCTACAATAAAAACAACATTAATTAAACCTTTAAAATTTTGTTGAAGTATAGTTTCAGGGATTTCAAATTCCGAAATAATGGCGTCTTTCACCTCATTTTTAAAACATGTAGGAAGGTTTTCGATTTGTTCAGATTCACAGGCTGAAAAAACTGGATATTTTTCTGCTTGCGAAAATATTACCACTGAAAATAATAAAAAAAGTACGCTTAAAAATATATTTTTCCTTGTATCCAAATTATGCTATTTTTTCTACTTTATTATTTTTTAATTGATATTTCTCACCGCTTTCTTTGCACCTTGCAAAACCATGTTCGTTAAACTTTAATCGGTGTCCGTACTCGCTTATCCAACCTATTTGTTTGGAAGGATTACCAACTACTAAAGCGTATGGCAAAACCTCTTTTGTTACCACAGCTCCTGCTCCAATAAAAGCATATTCTCCAATATTATTGCCACAAACAATAGTTGCATTTGCACCGATACTCGCTCCTTTTTTTACCATTGTTTTTTGATATTCACCACGTCTTACAATGGCACTTCTAGGATTTATAACATTGGTAAAAACCATTGAAGGCCCTAAAAAAACATCGTCTTCGCAAATTACACCTGAATAAATAGAAACATTGTTTTGAACTTTTACATTTTCACCTAAAATAACATTTGGTGAAACCACAACATTCTGACCTAAATTACAATTTTTACCAATTTTACAATTTGGCATTATATGGCTAAAATGCCAAATTTTTGTACCAGCTCCAATTTCACAACCGTCATCAATTACTGCGGTTTCATGTGCAAAATAATTGTTCATATTAGTATCCTTCTTTTGCTGTATTTCCTTCGGTTATTACTTTTGCTGAAGATGTTCCAATTCGGGTTACTCCCATTTCAACCATTTTAACTGCATCTTCATAATTCCGAACACCACCTGCCGCTTTTGCTGGCAATGGCTTTGCATTTTCAACAATTAATTCCATTGCTTCAAAAGTAGCACCGTTTGGTTTACCTCCTTCTGTCTTAAAAAATCCTGTTGATGATTTTACAAATACATTTGCTGCATTTTCTTCTCCAAAATTTTCTAAAACTACATCGCGCACTAATTGTGTTAACGCTATAATTTCTTCATTGGTTAACGCAGCAATTTCTATAATCCATTTTGCAACTTTATTATTATCAAGCGCTAACTTTGTACCTTTGTAAACCTCGGCTTTTACTAAATTTATTTTCCCTTCTTTAAATGCATTGTAATTAACTACAAAATCTAACTCATCAACATTATCATTTATTGCTTTTTGTGCTTCAGATAGTTTATCATTTGTTGTGTAAGTTCCTTCATGAAATCCGATTACTGTTCCAATTAACACTTCAGAATTTGATTCTTTCACCATATTTTTTGCCATTGCTACAAATTCTGGCCTAATCATAGCTAATTTAAAGTTGTTTTCAATAGCTTCATTTACCAAATCTATTACATTTTGTTTGGTTGCTGCTTCTGTAATATTAGCTTGTGTGGCCGTTTTTAAATATGTAGAATCTAAGTATTGATTGATATTCATTGTATTATAATTTATGCTATTTCAATTATTTGAATAACAAATATACTCAAAACACATAGGTTTTCGATTTTTTCACACTTTCTTTTTCTTGTTCTCTAAGTTAATTTTCTGGAAACCCAAATGCATTAAGTAACCGGTTTTTAATAAAGTTAAATCTATGAAAAAGAGGTTGTTTATTCTATTAACATATAATTAATGGAGATTTTAATGGCTTTGGGTTTTTTATTTAGGATTGGTATAGATTCCTGTTTTCACAGGAATGACAACGCAACATAAAATAACAACTTCAGCGAAAACCATAAGGCAAAACCTTGAAGAATTCTTTTAGATTAAAAAATTACTTTAGCTATTCAATTTTAAAAACTATAGGCAATCCATAACTTACAGTTACAGGTCTGCCTCTTTGTTTTCCAGGAGTCATCACTGGCAAAGAACCTACCACTTTAATTGCCTCCTCTTGTAATTTTTTATGTGGAGCTCTAGCTTTGATACTTGTAATTTTACCATTAGTATCAATTTTAAACACTACAAATATACGTTGAATACTTCCCGAATGTAATCCTAAATCTGCTGCAATTTCCAAATTAAAATTACGTAACACAAATTTTGAAATTTTTTCTGAAAAACAACTTCTAAGTTCTTCTTTATTTCCTGTGCATCCAGGATATATTGGAACATCCTCAATAACAACAAAAGGCACATCTTCCTCTACTATTTCTTCTTCTTTAACATCTACAATAGCTGTATTCAAATCAATAAAAATAGCTTCAGCCTCGTCTGTTTCAGTACTTTCAATTACAGTTTCCTGAATATCAATTTCATCTTCAACTTTAATTATTTTTTCTGGTATAACGGTTTTTGGTGGTGGTGTATTTTGTACTTCAATTGGCTTAATTTCTACTAATACCTCATCATCATCTTCACTTATAATGGCTCCAGACAATACTTCTATGGGGCGTAGATAGGATTTCATCTGAATAAATTCATACACTATAAAAAGTGCTAAAACGAGACCTAGTTGAACTAAAATTCGAGAATAATTTTCGAGAACGGCATCAGGATATTTTTTAATTTCCATAGCTACCTATTTTAAAATTAACAAAAAAAGAAATTATAAACTGTTAAAAAACAGCCTTATTTATAATGCAAGAAACTGCAACTATAAAATCTGTAAAACTGAAGTCTCTTACAAGATTATGTTCATATTAAATTTACAAAAATTTTGTTTTAAAAACAATTATTTAATGCTAAAAAAAGATGCCAGAAAAATGAAAATTTGGTGAATCTGAACTCGATTATTCTAGTGATGGATTACCAATATAATGAGATTCTGAATCAAGTTCAGAATGACCTTTTCCAAGATTTTTCAAACAAACTCTTTTTTTATTCCACTTTAAAAACAATTGGCATAGAATATCGCACTTTAACCGGTTTTCCTTGTTGTTTTCCTGGTTCCATTTTAGGTAATAAATTAATAACTCTTATCGCTTCTTCCTTTAATTTTTTATGAGGTGCTCTGGCTTGAATATCAACAATATTACCGTTTTTATCGATTTTAAATAGTGTAAAAATTCTTTGAACACCTGGAGCCAATCCTAATTCTTCTGCTAAACCTGCATTAAATTTTCTATTAATGTACTTGCTAATTTGTTTTGAGAAACAAGCTTTTCGTTCTTCATTTGTACCTTTACATCCCGGAAACAATGGTGCTTCTTCTAAAAACACATAATCTACCTCGTCTTCTGGCTTAAATTCTTCATCTAGTTTCACATCTTTTATATTAGAAATATCAACTGGAGCGTCAACATCTATTAGATCTAATAAAGTTTCAATAATATCTTCATCATCTTTTACCTGATCAATAACAGCAATAATTACCTTTTTTGGTGGTTGTGATTGTAACTTTGGTTTTTCAAATTTGACATCAATAAGTTGTTCTGTTTCATCAACTAACTGCCTGTCTTGACTTGATAGAATTGCAAATTGATTGTCGAATGTTTTGTTTTGAATGAGTAGATACGCAATAAAAAGCGATAATACTAAGCCTAATTGTGCAAATAATTTACTGTAATTCTCTAAATTTGCTTTTGGATGTTTTTTAATCATAATTTATAGGTTTTATGATATCCTTTCAATTATTTGTACACTTTATTGAATCCTATTGAGTGGAATTGAGAAGATTCGTTTTACTACAAAAAATTTGAGGATAAATGTTAAAATTATGTTAAAGCAAAAAACGTACCAAAAAAAAAGGCTATCAAAATGATAGCCTTTTCCCAGTTATTAACCTATTTCTAACTGTTCGCAATTGTAATATTTTAAGGTAATCCGTTAATTAAACTTTCTAAAGCTGGTTGGGTTATTGGACTTAAACTTGAAATTACTTCTATATGTTCATCTACAATTGTTGTTCCTT
Organism: Lutibacter sp.; assembly: GCF_040883305.1. Lineage (GTDB taxonomy): Bacteria > Bacteroidota > Bacteroidia > Flavobacteriales > Flavobacteriaceae > Lutibacter. The sequence goes on along the minus strand of NZ_JBFLKT010000373.1, from coordinate 5,978 downwards.
GGATTGCGTAATGTAGTACACCATCAATTTCTGCAACCATAATTATATGTACTTCTAATCCTACTGGAATTAATCCATAATGCTCTGTAAATAGTTCTAATGTTGTATTGTAAACATCCATTCTAGCCAAAGCGGTTGGTTCTCCGTCATATGATAAATACACCGCACAATTGTCTTCATTAAATTCCGCAGGAACATCAATAAAAATTTCTGTTGTTGCACCAGCAAAGTTGTACCATCTGTCAAGATTTGTCCATCCAAACGATCCAATATTGTAATTATATGTTGCAAACGCTCCATCTGCACCTTGTGCATCTCTTATTTGAGCATCATCTTGCTCTCCATTATTATCTTCATCGGCTTCAAACCAATCACAATCATCATCAATTCCATCACAATCATTATCTAGTCCTGTTCTAAATATTTTCATACCACCATCCAAATCTGCAAAATCTACCGGTCGGCTTTCAACTGAAGCCATTTCTAATAGTTCTAATTCATTTGCACCTTGTTTAGCATCGATAAAAAACTGACCAGCCGATTTTAATGCTTCTTTATCTCCGTTTGGTTTTTCGCCTAAAGTGGAACGATTATTAATCACCATTCCAGCTTTATCATAAATTTCAATTAATTGCACGGTTACATTTCCGGTTATTGGTGATCCATTTATTCCAAAAGAATTTGGCTGAAAAGTAACATTTGTACCCTGTGATCCTGTAATCATTCCTCCAGTTGCGGCATCAATTGTAAATTCTTCTAAAGCATTTTCTCTATTGTCCAGAAATCTATTGTTTAATGCAATTCCGTCTGGTTGTGGTTTTGTATCTTCAATATCTGGATCTGATATACAACTTGCAAAAGTTGCTATTAATGATAATCCTAATACGCTTTTAAAAATGTTACTCACTACTTTACTATTTTTTAAGTTTGTGAAATTTTGTTTTTGTGTTTTCATAATTATTAAATTTTATATTGTTTTTAATTTTGTTTTACACTTACATATCAACACAATTATAAATTGTTACCCCTTTCTGATAAAAAAAAATTAAATTAGCTATATCTAATACTTTTAAATGAATAAGAAACCACACGCAGATCATATCTATATAGAGGCTTTGTTAAAGAACGACAGTAGAGTGCTTTCTAAATTATATGAGAAATTTTCGCATAAAATAGTTTCTTATGTACGTAACAATAACGGAAATGCAGACGATGCACAGGATATTATTCAAGAAACATTGGTAATTATTTATCACCAAGCAAAAGAGAAGAATTTTATACTAACCTGTCCTTTTGATGCTTATTTTTATTTGTTATGTAAAAGGAGGTGGTTAAACGAACTTAAAAAAAGAGGAACTAACAGGGTAACAATTTTAGAAGATGAAGCATCTATTAAAGACGAGCACGAACAGCAAGTTGAAGAAACTGAATTATTTGAACAACAAAATCAGCTTTTTGAATCAAAATTTAAAGAATTAGGGGCAAAATGCCAGGAATTATTAAAAGCTACATTCAAAATAAAGTCGATGGAAGAAGTTGCAGAATTTTTAGGCGTAACGTATGGTTATGCTCGTAAGAAGAAATCGCAATGTATGGGTAAATTAACCCAATTAGTGAAAAATTCGAATGAATTTCAACAACTAAAAGACTTTTAAAAATGGAAGAATTAAGATATATTGAGTTTGAAAGCTACCTGAAAAACGAACTCACAGAAATGGAAAAAACAGCTTTTGAAGAAAAGCTACAATCCGATGCTGATTTTAAACAAGAATTTGAAATTTATAAAGCGTTGGAAACCTCTTTGTCCTCAAAATTTAAAAATGAAGAAGGCGAAAAAGAACTTAGAAAAACCTTAACTAATTTAGGAAATCAATTTATTAAAGAAGAAAAAGTTATTAAAAAGAAATCTAAAATAATCTCACTTTTTAATTACAAAAAACTGATGGTTGCTGCAAGTATTGCATTGCTAATTGGCTTTTTTATCTTCAAAAATGGGAATCCAGTTTATAGCGATTTTGCAAATCATACTAATTTAGAATTTACAGTTAGAGGCGATAATAACCAAACAATAACAAAAGCAGCAACAGCTTTTAATACTAAAAATTATAAAACAGCTTTTGCGCAGTTAACAGTGCTTGAAGCCGAATTTCCAAACGATATTGAACTACAATTATACAAAGGAATCTGTTTATTAGAAATGGATAAATTCACGCAAGCAGAAACCATTTTTGATAAAATTAGTACAGGAAACTCAGCTTTTTCAACCAAAGCAACATGGTATAAAGCTTTAAGTTATTTAAAACAAGAACAATTTGAAGCTTGTAAAAATACGCTTAAAACAATACCAGAAAGTGCTGAGGAATATAAATTGGCTATAAAATTATTAAGGAAATTGTAATATTTGATACGACTTTGAGAGGTAGCAATTATTAGCTAGTATTGTTCCTAGTAAAAAAGTATTCATATAAACTCACCCTTAATATTAAATTAGCTAAGTGGATTTATTTTCGTAATGCATGTCAACGTTAAGGATATACTAATAAGATTGTAAGCACTTATTTTCATACACAGCGTTGCTTTTATTTTTTTAATTTCATTATTTCCAAAATCCAATTAGAAATTTCTTTTAAAGCAGTTGGAGAAAATGTTTGCTCTATTTTTCTATACTCATCCATCTTTCCTGTTTCGCACTCTTGAAAAAAGTGGTTTAAATTTTCTAATTCTAATATTTTATAATCTTTATTCTCACCTTTGATTAATGCTTTTCGTATTCCTTCTTGATTTATTTTTGCATTTACTTGGGAGTCTTTACTTCCATTTAATGACAATACTGGGATTTGTAATTTTTCAATTTCATCAGCAGGGTTGTATTGTAAAAAAAAGCGTGACCATGGCTTTATACTTGTTCTTATTTGACCGTCTATAAATAAATTGATATTCTTTTCTGGCACATTTAAAGAAGTTAAAATTGGTCTTAAAAAATCATTATAATGCTTTGTCAATTCTTTTTTAATATCAGATTCACTATTATTAGAGGTTACAATTGCAATAGCTCTTCTTGTATTTTTTTCATAAGCTACTTCATCTTTAACAGGAAACTGTCTTAATGTTTTAGATTGCATTACGGACAATTCTGCTCCAGATATTCCTGTAGAAGCTAGCAATACCATAAAAGCAATATCTTTTGAATTATTTGCCACTAAAGGAGCTATAATTCCACCTTCACTATGACCAATCAAACCAATATTTTTTATGTCTACATCGTTTCTAGTTTTTAAATATGCAATTGCACTCAATACATCTTTAGAAAAATCTTCTGTTGTTGCATTTCCAAAATTACCTGTAGAATTTCCGTGACCACGATCATCAAAACGCAATACTCCAATACCTTGTCTTGTTAAATAATCCGACAACACTAAAAAAGGTTTGTGTCCCATAAAACTTTCATCTCTATCTTGTGGGCCGCTTCCGCTAATTAAAATTACAAGAGGAAATTTCCCATTTTTATTTGGTAAGGTTAAAGTACCTGCCAATGAAACGTTCACTTCTGTGTTTTCAAAAACTACTTCTTCTTCATAATAGGGATAAGGCTTCACAGGTTCTTGTGGTCTTCTAGAATCTGCTATTTTTACAGCGCCTTTTTTTAAATTTAATACCAATTCTACTCCTCCTTCTTTATAAGTTCCTTCAAATTGTTGCGCTTCAGTATTAAAAACTCCTGTATAGTCCATACCAACATTAGAGCCATCAATTATTAACTTTCCGTTTATAAAAGTTGTAGCTGATGGTTTTATGCCAGAAATTCTGAACGTTGGAACATCCATAGTAGTTGAATACTTAGAGTTTTCTTGTTTTATTTTAAAAACAAAGGTGATTAATTTATCTCCTCTTTTGGTTTTTCCGTTCCATTCTCCAGAAATATCTTGTGAGATTGCATTTATTATAGAGAATACTATTAAAAATGTTGTTATTATTAGTGCTTTCATGTTTGTTAAATTTTAAGTGTAAATATCTAAGCCAACGTTTATTTAACCTTATTATATTGAAAAGAAATAGTGTTAATTATTGAGTAATGGAAGATGTTTGCTATGTGCTAATTAAAGCATTTTGCCTGCAGCTTTAACTTGAGTCTCTTTCTGACGCCCTATCAATGAACCGACGACCATACCTCCAATTAAACCTAAAGAAATACCTAAAGAGCGTTCAAGATTTGATAAAATTGCAACCCCAAAGAGCAAACCGAATGACAATCCTAAACCGCCATATAAATTGATATAATACCCTTTGGAAGTTAAGGAAAATGTATCCTTTAAATATTTTTCAAATTTAGTGAGTGCTTTTTTAATGAATTTTTTTTTGTTTTCAGGATTTGATTTTAAATCTAAACTTTCAAGTTCCGTTTCTATGGATTGAATTTCGTCTTTTGAGAATTCTCTAATTTTCAATTCGGAAAGTATATGCAGAAATTTTTCATAAACCTTAATTTCATACTTTTTAGTTGCTTCTGTTTTTAAACTTTCAATAAAGTTATAGGCTTCTTGTAATGTCATACTAATTAATGTTTTCTTGGTTAGTGGCACAAAGAATAAATTATTACATATAAAACTTATTTTTTTGAAAAAAAATTAAAAATGCTTTAAACATCCATAGTTAAGAGGTATTTAACTTCGTAAACTTTCTATATCGGCCATTAATTCTTCCAGTTTTTTAAACACTCTTCCGTAAACAAGGTTTAAATCCCATTGGTAAATTCTACCTCCAAAAAATGCTAGTAAACCTAAAATTAATAATGCTATAACAATTCCTATCAATGGAATTCCATATATCAAATAAATATCTGGAAAACCTATCAGAATTTCACCCACAAGTCTTTCACCTAAAGGAATGCCCTCTGTATCTTTAAACCAAAAACCTAGAATAAATGATATAAATACAATGGGGTACAAAAATGTAGACATTTTCTTATTTATAGCAACTTGCTTTTTTACCCATTGATTGAATGTCTTTAAGTATTGATAGCTATTTTCACCTGTATTTATTGCTTCTAAACCATTTAACAACTTCTTATTAATAATAACAAGGGTCATAAGAGTTACAAAAAATATAACACCCATTAAGGGGATTCCAATAAAAAATGTTACAATTAAAAAGATAAATGAGAATACAACAATTGCAATCAAATTTATTTTAAACATTCTTTTAAATTTATCAATAATATGAATCGATTTTTTGTTATAAAGATTGTTTATTTTTGGTGCTACTAATGCATCACTTTTAAGGAAGCCTTCTTTCCATATATCTTCAATTGATTTTTCCATCTAATATTTTTTTTAATTTCATTTTAATTCTTTTAACACGTACCCCAATATTATTTGGATTCGTTCCTATAATTTCAGCGATTTCCTTTTGAGATTTTTCTTCTAAATAAAGCATAATAATGGCTCTGTCTATTTCTGATAATTTTCTAATAGCATCATATAACAGATTTAGAGATTCATCTGAAAAGGCATAATTATTTTCAGTTTCTTCAGCAGGTAAAGAGTCAGAAACAAAATGTTGACGATTGTTTTTCTTTTTTTTAAGTAAGGTTAAACAAACGTTTAATGAAATACGGTACACCCAGGTGCTCCATTCCGATTCCTCTCGAAAGTTATCTTTACTCCTCCAAATTTGCAAACACACTTCTTGATAATAATCTTCAAAATCCTCTTGTGAATCTGTATATGCCCTGCACAACTTGATAATTATTCCCGAAAAAGGTAAAATAGACGTTTTATAAAAATCGCTGCTCAATATTGTTTTTTATTAGTTAGTGGTTTAAATTATAAATTATTACACTCCATTTTAAATTTATGAAAAAGAAACTAGTTAATGTTACCAATTAAACCAACTATACAATAATTATATTCTTTAATATAAAATAAAAGTGAAAAACAGCTATTTTGAAAAGCTATTTTTCACTTTATAATTAATTCCCT
>NZ_JBFLKT010000036.1:0-5561 GCF_040883305.1 Lutibacter sp. | reverse complement strand
TGAAACAGGAGTAGGATAATGGAATTCAAATTTTTTTTGAACAGCTTCATTTTTGTATTAAAAAAATAATTTTTTAAAACCAAAGGAGTATCAAATATATTTTAATTATTTTTGCCGTAAATGTCTGAAAACAAGATTTCTAATTTTTTTACAAAAACACATTAAAAACGCTGATTTACAGCTGTGTATAACGAAATCGTTTTAGTGAAAATCAATTGGTTTTATAGGATAAAATCCTATTTCAAACTACCTTTGGTAAATTAATTTTAACCTATGAATGAACCCATAAATAAGATAGCAGTTTTAACATCTGGAGGTGATGCCCCAGGTATGAATGCTGCCATACGAGCAGTTGTTAGAGCTTGTACATATTACAGAGTAGATTGTATTGGTGTCTATAGAGGATATCAAGGATTGATTGAAGGAGATTTTAAAAACCTTTCTGCGAGGGATGTAAGTAATATTATTAATAAAGGAGGTACTATATTAAAATCTGCGCGATCACAAGATTTTAGAACAGAGGAAGGTAGAAAAAAAGCATATGAAAATTTAAAAAAAGCGGGTATTGGAGCGCTTGTAATTATTGGAGGTGACGGTACTTTTACCGGAGGCTTAAAATTTATTCAAGAATATAATTTTCCAATAATAGGAATTCCTGGAACTATAGATAATGATATTTATGGGACTGATAGAACTATTGGGTATGATACCGCGTTAAATACTGTTGTTGAAGTAATTGATAAAATTAGAGATACAGCGAGTTCACATAATAGATTATTTTTTATTGAAGTTATGGGACGTGATGCTGGTTTTATTGCCTTAAACACTGGAATTGGAGCTGGAGCTGAAGAAATCTTAATTCCAGAAAAAGATTTAGGATTAGAGAGACTTGTAGATTCTCTTAAAACAAGTAAAGAAAACGGAAAGACTTCAAGTATTGTTGTAGTTTCTGAAGGAGATAAAATTGGTAAAAATGTATTTGAGTTAGGAGATCATATTAAGGAAATTTTCCCAGACTATGACATTAGAGTTTCAGTTTTAGGACATATGCAGCGTGGAGGTTCTCCAAGTTGTTCCGATAGAGTTTTGGCGAGTAGATTGGGTGTTGCCGCAGTAGAACATTTACTAGACAGATCGTCCGGTGTTATGGTTGGGGTTACAAATAACCAGGTAACTACGGTTGGACTAAATAAAGCCATTAAAATGAACAACGATATAGATAAAGAATTATTAAAAGTAGCTGAAATAACTTCAGTATAAATAGAGATTAATAGATAAAAACAATAAACATGTCAACAATTAAAATTGGAATTAACGGATTTGGTAGAATTGGTAGATTAGCTTTTAGAGTAGCTGCTAGCAGACCAAATGTAGAAGTTGTAGGAATTAACGATTTACTTGCTGTAGATCACTTAGCTTACTTATTAAAATACGATTCAGTTCACGGTCAGTTTGACGGAACTATTGATGTAAAAGATGGTAAATTAGTTGTAAACGGAAAAGAAATTAGAATTACAGCTGAACGTAACCCAGAAGATTTAAAATGGGATGCTGTAGGAGCTGATGTAGTTTTAGATTGTACAGGTATCTTTACAAATTTAGAAGGAGCAGGAAAACACATTAAAGCAGGAGCTAAAAAAGTTGCAATCTCTGCGCCATCTGCAGATGCACCAATGTTTGTAATGGGTGTAAATCATAAAAAAATTACCGCTGCTGATACTATCGTGTCTAACGCTTCTTGTACAACTAACTGTTTAGCACCAATTGCTAAAGTTTTAAATGATAATTTTGGAATTGTTGAAGGATTAATGACAACTGTGCACGCTGCAACTGCAACACAATTTACTGTTGATGGTCCATCTAAAAAAGATTTCAGATTAGGTCGTGCTTCATTAAATAACATTGTGCCTGCATCTACAGGAGCTGCAAAAGCTGTTGGAAAAGTAATTCCAGAATTAAATGGAAAATTAACAGGTATGGCATTTAGAGTACCAACTGTTGATGTTTCTGTAGTAGATTTAACTTGTCGATTAGAAAAAGGAGCTTCTTTTGATGAAGTAAAAGCGGTTATAAAACATGCTTCTGAAAACGAATTAAAAGGTGTTTTAGGATATACCGATGAAGGTGTTGTTTCTCAAGATTTTGTATCTGAACCAAGAACATCTGTATTTGATGCAAACGCTTCTATGGCCTTAAATGACAACTTTGTAAAAATTGTTTCTTGGTATGATAATGAATTTGGTTATTCAACTAAATTAGTTGATTTAGCTGAGTACATTAACGCTGTTAAATAGTTTATTTTCATAGTTTAAATTCATAAAAAGATGATTCTAATAGCTGATGGAGGTTCAACAAAAGCCGATTGGATTTTATTGGACAAGAAAGGTGAAGTGGTACTTAAAACAAGAACTGCTGGTTTAAACCCAGCTGTTTTTCCAGGTGAGTTACTTCAAGCGCGTATAGAAGAAAATGAAGATTTTCAATTTCATAAAGAGAAAATCACACATGTTTATTTCTATGGTGCTGGTTGTGGTACTAAAAAACCAACAGCCTTATTAAAATCAATATTAGAATCATTTTTTACAAATGCAATAGTTGAGGTTAAAGAAGATACATATGCGGCAACGTATGCGGTAACGACTGAACCTGGAATAGTTTGTATTTTAGGAACTGGATCTAACAGTAGTTATTTTGATGGAAAAGACGTTACAAATGGCGTTGCTTCTTTGGGCTTTATTTTAATGGATGAAGCAAGTGGAAATTATTTTGGAAAAAGGTTAATTCGAGACTATTTTTACAAGAGAATGCCAAAAAGAAGTGCAAAGAAATTTGAAAGTCATTTTGATTTAGATCCAGATGTAATAAAAAGAAATGTTTATAAAGAAACCAATCCAAATACTTATTTAGCGCATTTTGCAGAATTTATTTTTAGAAATGAACGCAATGCTTATACCAATAAAGTGCTGGAAAAAGGGATTAACGTTTTCTTTAAAACGAGAATATTAACCTATAAAGAAGTAAAGGATGTTCCTGTACATTTTGTTGGTTCAATTGCATTTTTCTCTAAAGATATTATTGAAAAAGTTGCAAAAAAACACAATGTTAAACTAGGTACTATTTTAAGAAGACCAATTGATGGTTTAATTGAATACCATCGTGAGAAATTAAAATTAGAGCAGGTTTAAAATTCTCTCTAATGCCATTCCACGAGAACCCTTAATTAATAAAGTAGTATTTTTTAGATTTAATATTTTATTTGAAGTTTTAAAATCTTCAAAATTAGGATATGTTAAAGCATTTTTTGCATCTATTGCAGAAAATGCTTTTCCTATTAAATAAAGCTTCTTAAAATTCAATGAGAGCGCAAAATCTGCAATTTGTTGATGTTCTTTGAAACTATCTTCACCCAATTCAAACATATCTCCTAAAATAACTATTTTATGTTTGTCTTTTAGTTCGCTAAAGTTCTCTAAAGCTACTTTCATACTGCTCGGGTTAGCATTATAAGCGTCTAAAATAATTTTTAAACTTCCTTTATTTATTATTTGCGATCTATTGTTAGCAGGCTCATAATTTTCTATAGCATTTTTAATATCATTTATAGACACCTTAAAATAATTTCCAATGGCTATTGCAGCTGCAATATTATTATAGTTGTATTTTCCAATTAATTTACTTTGAATAGTTATATCCTGAAATTCAACTTTTACAAAAGGATTTGCTTCAATATATTTAATTTTGTTATTATTAAAAGTAATTGTCTTAATACCTTGCGATTGCTTTATTTGAATTGGGTCATCTGAATTTATAAAAGCAATTTTTTTATTAGCTCTTAAAAAATCATACAATTCAGATTTTCCTTTTATTACACCTTCAAAACTTCCAAAGCCCTCTAAATGCGCTTTTCCAAAATTTGTAATTAATCCAAAGGTGGGCCTGGCAATGTTACATAAAAAGTCAATTTCTTTTATGTGGTTAGCACCCATTTCAATAATTCCAATTTCTGTAGTTGGTTCAATTGCCAATAGGGTTAATGGAACTCCAATATGATTGTTAAGATTTCCAATGGTGGCAGCTGTTTTATATTTTTTAGATAAAACGGAATTAATGAGTTCTTTTGTGGTGGTTTTTCCATTGCTTCCTGTAAGTGCAATTATAGGTATGTTTAATTGTTTTCTATGGTATTGTGCTAATTTTTGAAGCGTTTCTAAAACATTATTAACAAGTATAGTTTTTGGCTGATTGTTATATTCAACTTCATCAATTACAGCATATGAAGCTCCATTATTTAATGCTTCTTTAGCAAATTTATTTCCGTTAAAATTATCACCTTTTAATGCAAAAAAGATACTTCCTTTTCTAATGTTTCTGGTATCTGTATCTACTAAATAGTTTTGAATAAATAAGCGGTATAATTCTTCGATTTTCATATAGTCCTTAATATTTTTTTAATTTTATTTTTGAGCAGTATATAAATTTTTTAACACGCTCGTTTTAAAAATTAAATATAAAAAAACCTCATTGATAATTCAATGAGGTTTGTATTTTGTTTTAACTATTTTAATATCTAATTTTTGTTGTTGTTGGCGTTCTTCTTTTATAAGTCATTGGTCCAATTCTATCTGTAACACATCTAAAACCAATATAGTTAGTCGCCATATATTCTGGTAAATATCTTCTTTGAGAAGGATCTAGCCAATATTCTCTATCTTTCCAAGAACCTCCCTTATAAACTCGTGCTTTATTGCTTATTAAAGTTGTTCTATTTTCTGTATCGTATTGTTGCATTGTATAGCCACTTTCTCCAATTTCTCTTGGTTTTACTGGAGAGTTATACATACGAGGTTTAACCTCTAATTCGTCCTCATCTTTATCATAAAATTTTGTTGAAGCTAAATCACCATCTTTTGCATCAATATTATAAGCCTTTTCATAATTATTTCTCATATATGCATCACGCTTTGTAACAGGCACTGTTTTAATGCTACCTGGCAGTGCTTTAGGAACAATTTGTCCATTATCTAAAGTGTCATATTCTACAGAAAAATCATCTGCAATAACAACCTTTCCTTCAGAGTCTATCATTTTTTTTGTAAAAATATTTCCTCTGTAATAATTAAAATCGTTAGCGTCGTTATCTATTATAGGTCTATAAACATCAGAAACCCATTCTGCAACATTACCAGACATGTCATACAAACCAAACGCATTAGGTTCATAAGATTTCACTTGAATTGTAATATCTGCACCATCATTACTCCAACCTGGAACACCACTATAATCTCCTTTACCTTGCTTGAAATTTGCAAGTTGATCACCCATATACCGTTTAGATTTGTTTCGAGTGTATTTACCGCTCCAAGCATATTTTTTTCTACCACGTGCATTGTTATATTCTCTGCCTTCAACAACTGCTTTTGCTGCATAGTCCCATTCTACCTCTGTTGGAAGTCTAAATTTTGCAGATAAAATTCCATCAGAAACTTTTACTTGTCTTCCTGTAAATTCACCTCTTTTTGGTTTTGGATCACCTCTTTTTCTTGCAATATTACTTGGTAAAC
>NZ_JBFLKT010000372.1:0-8146 GCF_040883305.1 Lutibacter sp. | reverse complement strand
GCAGAGAGGAAGGGATTCGAACCCTCGATACGTTGCCGTATACACACTTTCCAGGCGTGCGCCTTCGACCACTCGGCCACCTCTCTAAATTATTATTCTTGATTTAAATATAAATCTATCAATCCTGCCGGAGATTCAACAATAATTTTGTTGTTATCTCTATCTACTTTTTTTATAAAATCATCAATCATTGGAATAAAAACTTCTACTCCATTAGAATCTATTTCAAACAATGGTTGTGCTGAAGAATCGTTCACTCCAGTAATTACTCCAACATATCCGTAATTAACATCTTCAATATCGAAACCTATTATTTCGTGAAAATAAAATTTATTACCTGTCAATTTTGGAAGAAATTCTAGGGGTAAATACAATCCTGATCCAAGTATAGCATTAGCATCTTCTTCACTTTCCACATCTTCAAATTGTATTCTAAGTTGATTTCCTTTTTGAAGCAAACTTTCTTCAATAAAAAATGGAACCAGATCATTGCCTAAAGCAACAAATACTGATTCCAAATTTTTATAAAGTTCAGGTTCGTCTGTATCCAATTTGGCTACAACTTGACCTTTAAAGCTATGTTTTCTAACGATTTTGCCTAAATAAAAACAATCTTCTTTACGCATTATCAGAAAAAATTAACCTTCTTCGCTTGCTGCGTTTTGAGCATCATCAATAGACTCTGGACCTTTTTCTTCAACTGGTTCTGCATTTGCAGCAGCTACAGCAGCTTTTGCATCAGCCTCAGCTTTAATTGCAGCTTCAGAAACTTCTTTAGCAGCAGCAGCACGATCTTCGTTTACTTTTACTTCAGCTTCAAAAGCTTTTGCTTTAGCATCAGCTTCTTCTTTTGATAAGCCATCTACTTTAGCATTAATTTTAGCTTCTTTTTCAGCTACCCAAGCTTGGAATTTTTCTTCAGCTTGCTCTTCTGTTAAAGCACCTTTTCTAACACCACCTACTAAGTGGTTTTTTAGCATTGCTCCTTTATAAGATAAAATAGCTTTTGCGGTATCAGTTGGTTGTGCTCCGTTTTGCAACCAATTTACGGCTCCATCAATATCTAAATCGATAGTTGCAGGATTTGTATTAGGATTATACGTCCCAATTTTATCCAAGTATTTACCATCTCTTTTTGAACGTGCATCAGCTGCAACGATCCAATAAAATGGTTTTCCTTTTTTACCGTGTCTTTGTAATCTAATTTTTACTGGCATTTTGTTTTAATTTTTAAGGTTCTCGACCTTGGTTATAAATTTTAAGTTTGCAAATATACTTAGTTATTTTCAAATTATACAGTTAAAAGTATAAAAGTTTGAACCTCAAAAGTTTTAAGCGTAAAAATCTAAAAAATTACAATTAAAATAGACATATTACTCCTTTCTTAAATAATAACTTCAACACAACACAATAGTGATCAATACTAAAACTTTTCTCAAAGGAATAGGCTTCGACTCGGCTCAGCTACCGTTAACCCTTTCAACTTCATAAAATGAGATTGCTGCGTCGTTTAAAAAACTCTACGCAAAGACGTTCTTTCAACAGAATTTTCGAATTACTTCTTATTTCTCTCTTTTTGGCTTTTGACTTTACAACTTTTAAACTAATCCTGTGAACCCTAAAAAAGCTAATGACAACAATCCGGCAACTAGTAAGTTAATTGGGACTCCTTTCATTCCTTTTGGAATATTTGCAAGCTCTAAATGCTCTCTAATACTTGCAAAAACAATTAATGCCAACGCAAAACCAATGGAGTTAGAAACTGCGAAAAATACTGCTTTTAATAAACTTCCACCGTCTAATCCTAAAGCTAAAATTGCAACACCTAAAACAGCACAATTGGTTGTTATTAAAGGTAAGAAAACACCTAATGCTTGGTATAATGGCGGACTCACTTTTTTAAGAATAATCTCTACCATTTGCACCAAAGCTGCAATTACTAAAATAAACGTTATGGTTCGTAAATAATCTAATCCCGCAGGAACTAATATAAATTCGTGTAATAAATAGGTTACCATTGTTGCCAATGTCATAACAAATAAAACCGCTCCAGACATACCAACTGACGTTGAAACCTTACTAGAAACGCCTAAAAACGGACAAATTCCTAAAAATTGTGCAAGTACAATATTATTAACAAAAACCGCTGCTATAAGTATAATTATATAATCCATTTTTAAGTTGTTTTAATTGAAATTTTGTTGAATAAAACAGATAAATATGCCAATGCTATAAATGCTCCAGGAGGTAAAATAAACAAGATAAATGTATTTGCATCTTCTGGCACAAATTTAAATTCGAAAATACTACCACTTCCTAAAATTTCTCTTACTGCACCCAAAGCTGTTAAGGCAATTACAAAACCTAATCCCATTCCTAAAGCATCCACAATTGATGATAAAATATTATTTTTAGAAGCATAGGCTTCTGCCCTTCCTAAAATTAAACAGTTTACCACAATTAGCGGAATAAAGATTCCTAATTGTTCATATAAAAATGGAATAAACGCTTCCAATACCATTTCAACAATGGTTACAAACGATGCAATAACTATGATAAATGCTGGAATACGTACTTTACTCGGTATTTGAGTTTTTACTAATGAAACAACTATATTACTCATTAATAAAACAAATAACGTAGCAACTCCCATTCCTAATCCGTTAAATGCCGATGATGTTACACCCAAAGTTGGGCACATACCCAACAACATTACAAATACTGGATTGTCCTTTACAATACCTTTTAAGAAATTTTGGGTTTGATTTGCTTTTTCAGCCATAATTCTTAATTTTTAAGTTCTTTAAGTGCATCATTATTTTTTATAAACTCGTCGTAAGCCATTTGAACAGCTTCACCAAAAGCGCGCGAAGTAATAGTTGCGCCTGTTAAAGCATCAACTTCTCCTCCATCTTTTGTTACTTTTAAATTAAAATCTGAAGGGTTTTTCTCTCTATATTGAGCTAAGTACTTTTCATCTTTCATTTTAGTACCCAAACCTGGGGTTTCTTTCTGTTCCAGCACTTCTATATTTTTTATAGTTCCATCTGGAGTAAAACCAACCATTATTTTAATCAATCCACTAAAACCTTTTTCTGTAGAACCAATAATCGCTGCACCAACAAATTCATTGTTTTTAAATGCTGGATAAACTTCAACAGAATCTTTTGCGAATTCAGATTTTACTAACTGAATTTCTTCAACAGGATTGTTATCGAATTCTGGCAATACTTGTTTTAAAGCATTCACTTTTCGTTCAATTTTACCTTTTTCAATAGGACCAACAGTTAGTTCGTTCACAAATCCTAACGAAAAACCCGCAATAATGGTAATTGCAAATAATGAAATCACCATATTTATAAATGTATCTTTCTTCTTCTTCATAATTAAACGATTTTAGATTTGATTTTTGAACCAAATCTTCTTGGTTTAAAATAAGTGTTGATTAATGGCACAAATGCATTCATAATTAAAATAGCAAATGAAACTCCTTCCGGATACGCTCCAAACAATCTAATTACTACCGTAATTACAGCAATACCAACAGCAAAAATTAGCATACCTTTTCTCGTCATTGGACTGGTAACCATATCAGTAGCCATATAAAATGCTCCTAAAATTGCACCTCCAGATAAAATATGAATTAACGGACTTGCATAACTTTCTGGGTCAATTACCCAAAAAACTCCAGTCATAACCGCCATTGTTACCAAAATTGTTACTGGAATATGCCACGTAATTACTTTGCGAGCCAGCAAATAAATTCCACCTAATAGTAATGCCAATGCAGACATTTCACCAATGGAACCACCTGATATTCCTAAAAACATCTCCATATTTGATGGAAGATTTGCGCTAATATTTGTCATAGTATCGCCAAACATTAATCCTTCTTTTATCATTCCTAAAGGAGTTGCGCCGGTAACCGCATCTGCAATTGAAGTGTTATTTTCAACAGCTGTTGGCCACATGGTCATTTGAACTGGAAACGAAACCAATAAAAATACACGTCCAACCAAAGCTGGATTAAATATGTTGAACCCTAAACCTCCAAAAGACATTTTTCCAATTCCAATAGCAACTAAACTACCTACTAGAATCATCCAAATTGGTAAACCTGCTGGTAAGTTAAATGCTAATAAAATTCCGGTAATTAATGCGGAACCATCTCCAATTGTAATTTCAGATTTTAATAAATATTTTTGAATTAAATATTCAAACAGCAAACAAGATGCTACAGCAACTGCTGTTAAAATTAATGCGCTAATTCCAAATACATATAGCGAAACTAAAAATGCTGGAATTAAAGCGATAACCACATCATACATTACTTTTTTTGATGTTTTGGCTGAATGAACGTGTGGTGAAGCCGATATAATAATTGGTTGACTCATACTAATTTTTAGAGGTTTCTAATTTTTTAACAATACTTTTTCCAAAGCGGATATAATCTAATAAAGGTCTGTGTGAAGGACAAACATAACTACAAGAGCCACATTCTATACAGGTCATAATATCTTCTGCAGCAGCTTTTTCGTACATACCTTTTTCAGATAAGTTCATTAACAAATGTGGTTCTAATCCCATAGGGCAAACTGTAACACACTCACCACAACGAATACAATTTTCTGCTTTTCCCCTACTCGCTTCTTCTTCTGAAATCACTAAAATCCCTGAAGTTCCTTTGGTAACAGGTACATCAGTATTTTTTATAGCTTTCCCCATCATTGGACCTCCATTAACTAATTTTCGAGTTCCTTCTGGCAAACCTCCAACTTCAGCAATTAAATCTTTAATAGGTGTTCCTATCTTTACCCAAAAATTAGATGGATTTTCCATTTTTTTCCCTGTAACGGTAACCACGCGTTCCATTAAAGGTTTGTTATGCTGAACGGCTTCATAAACTGCAAAAACAGTTCCTACATTATTTACAATAACACCAACGTCTAACGGCAATCCATTTTTAGGAACTTCTCTTCCTAAAATAGCTCTTACCAATTGTTTTTCTCCACCTTGGGGATATTTTACTTGTAAAGCTGCTACCTGAATTCCAGATTCTTCTTTAGTTAATTCTTTGAATTGTTTTATAGCATCTTTTTTATTGTTTTCAATACCAATAACGGCTTTTGAAATGTGAAGTGCCTTCATTAAAATTTTAATTCCAACAATAATTTCAGCTGTTTTTTCAAGCATTAACCTATGATCGGCCGTTAAATAAGGTTCACATTCTACACCATTAATTAGAAGATAATCTAACTCAACACCCTCTTTTACGTTCAATTTTACGTGTGAAGGAAATGTTGCTCCACCTAAACCAACTACTCCATAATCAGAAATACGTTGCACAATTTCTTTTGGTTCTAATTGAATTTCGGTTATTAATGGATATTCTTTCTCTTCAAAATTGGTTTCATTTTTAGCATCGGTTCTTATAACTATACACTGTTTTTTATAACCACTTGTATCAATTATCTGATCAATTTTTGTTACTGTACCAGCAACTGGAGAATGAATGTTTGAAGAAACAAATCCGCCAGATTTTGCAATTACCTGACCAATTTCAACTTTATCTTTTCTGTCAACTACTATTTCCGCGGGAATCCCAATATGCTGTGCAATTGGCACAGTTACCACTTTTGGCACTGTCATTCTTTTAATTTCTTTGGATGAAGTAATTTTATTTTCTGGAGGATGAATTCCTCCTTTTGGGAATGTTTTAAGCATCCGTTTTAGTGTTTTCTTGTTTAACTTTAGCAACTGTTGCTTCTTTTACTACAGCTACTTTTTCTACTTCAGTCTTTTCAGCTTCAACCTTTTCAACAGCCTTTTCAATAATCTTTTTTACAACAACTTTTTTAGGTTTTTTTTCTGGAAAATTTGTTGCAATAATAGAATGCGTTGGACAAACTTCTACACATTTTCTACAAAGAGTGCAAAGATCTGCATCTATATATGCTAAATTATTTTCCATTGTAATGGCTCCTTTCGTACAAACATCTTCACATTTTGAACAACCAATACATGCTACATCACAAGCTTTTTTAGCAATTCCACCTTTATCTTCATTTAAACAACCAACAAATATTTTTAAATCGCGTTTGTTACGTGGGCGCATTTCAATAATATCTCTCGGACATTCTTCAACACAAGCCCCGCAGGAAGTACATTTATCGGTAATAATTACTGGCAAACCTGTAGCTTCGTCCATATACATGGCATCGAATTTACATACCTTAACACAATCTCCATCACCTAAACAACCGTATTGGCAATCGGTTTCACCGCTATAAACCATTGCAGAAATTGCACAGGTTCTTGGCCCTTGATATTCTGTTGTTTTTGGACGCACATCACAACCTCCCTGGCAGCGTAACACTGCCACTGTTGGATCTCTTTCTACTACTTCTTTACCCAAAATTGCTGCTACTTCTTTCATAACATCATTTCCTCCTACCGGACAAAATAAATCTGAAATATCTTCTGAACCTACCAATTTCTCAGCAAACGATTTACACCCTGGAGATCCGCAACCTGCACAATTTGCTCCTGGCAAAATTTCATCTACATCGGCAATTAAAGGATTTTCATACACATAAAACTTTTTAGAAACTACATACAACACAACTGCTGCAATAATTCCTAAAGAAGCTAACAACAAAACACTATATAAAACTGAATCTGTCATTCTAATTAAATTTTAAAATTGATACTTGAAATGCTTTTTGAAATCTACTTTTCAATACAAAAAGCATAAAATAATAAGGAATTAAAATGAAAAGCGACATTAAGCCAGCAATCCACTCCTTAAAGAAAAAGGATGCAGCTACTAATACAACAAACATTAAAATAAAAGGAAAAACATACGCCCAAAAAACTGCTTTTAGACCTAATTCTCTTTTCAACAAAACATCAACGGTTTCGTTTATTTGAAATGATTGGGCAGAATTAACAACCTCTATTTCTTTATCATTAGAATCTGACACACCACAGGCAGATTGTGCTTTGCAACCTTCGCAATTCACATTACCTTTTAATGAAATAGTAATAGTTTTTTCAGAAATTTTCGAAATAATTCCTTCGTGCTTAACTAAGTTATTTGTTCTATTTTTATAACTATTTAAATCCAACTGAGTCATAATCTAACCTCTTCATTCTTTAAAAGTGTAAAAATACAGTATAAAAATAGTTTAAAATATGACGAATGTTAGCCTTTAAATGAAAATAGTTTTTATCAAAAAATTTAACATATTGATATTTTGTGTTAAAAATTTAATTGGTTAACCACCTAATATAATTAAAGATACATGAATTGTTAATAAAAATAGTGCTTAATAGATTTTTAAAAATATTAAAATTCATACTTTTAAAAATTAATATTTCCCAAGCAATTTAATCTAGCACATGTTTTTAATATTTGACACAGAAACCACAGGGTTACCAAAAAAATGGAATGCGCCAATAACGGACACAGATAATTGGCCTAGATGTGTCCAAATAGCTTGGCAATTGCACAATGAATATGGTGAAATAATTGATCAACAAGATTACTTAATTAAACCCGAAAGTTATAATATTCCGTATGATGCAGAGCAAATTCACGGAATTTCTACACAATTAGCTGAAGAAAAGGGTGAAGATTTAGAAAAAGTTTTATACCTATTTAATGAAGCCTTATCAAAAACTAAATTTGTTGTTGGTCAAAATTTAAAGTTTGACTTAAATATTATGGGTTGTGAATATTTCCGAAAAGAAGTAGCAACAACCTTAAATAAGTTACCTGTTTTAGATACTTGCACAGAAATTACCGCCACAATGTGTCAGTTACCTGGTGGAAAATATGGTAAATTTAAATTACCTACACTAACAGAATTACATCAACATTTATTTAATACTCCATTTGCTGAAGCACACAACGCAACAGCCGATGTTGAAGCAACAACTAGGTGTTTTTTAGAATTAATTAGAAGACGTGCTTATACAAAACAAGCGTTAAAGGTAGGTGATGATTATTTTGAACAATTTGATGCAAAAAATCCTTCGACAATAAATGTAATAGGTTTAAAACATACAAACTTAAAAAAAGAAAGCGAACGTTTAAAAAAGAAAAGTGAAGAAAAAGTTAACACTGCTATTCCAGCCGCTGGTG
>NZ_JBFLKT010000371.1:0-2503 GCF_040883305.1 Lutibacter sp. | reverse complement strand
TTCATAATTAAAAAGTTCTATGGTGTTTCTAGTTCTAAATGCTAAAGAACTTGCATCAACTTCTTGAATGTACGGCATTCTTTGAAGTTGCGGATATGCCTTTTTAAGATCTTCTAAACTCGTCTTTTTTACAATTTTAGCTGTTTTAGCATCTGTAAAGATAAACTCGTTTTCTTTCTCGAAAACATAATTATTTGTGTTCTCAACCCATTTTAAATTTGATAAAGAAATAGGATACAACCCTTTGTAATAACCTAAAACGGCATCTTCAAGAGTTAATTCTTTTTGTTGAGAATAACCTAAAATAAAAGTGCAAATAAATAAAAAAGAAAGTATTTTTTTCATTGGAAAATATGGTATTTGTTATAAAGAGTAAAGTTAATTAATTCAGTTATTTTTTTACTGAATTTTATCAGTTTGTTTGAAATTAATACGTGCCATTATTGGAAAATGGTCCGAGTATTTTACTGGATAGGTTTTATAATTATTTACTTCAATATTTTTATCAGTTAAAATGAAGTCTATTCTAAAAGAAAATTTGTAATCGTATGTATTTCCAAAACCTTTTCCTGCTATTTCAAAAGTGTCATTTTTATCAGTTTTTAATTTTTTATATACCCAAGAAAAAGCATTATTATTAAAATCGCCGCAAATAATGGATTTGTACTTAATTTTTTCTTGATGTTGTAGAATTAATAAAGCCTGATTTGCTTGTTTTTTAAATGCATTTTCAACTCTAATTTTAAGTTTTTCAGAATTTTCTTGTGTTAGAGTTTCTTTTTCAGGATTGATTTTTAAAGATTCTAAATGCACATTATATACTCTAATGGTATCTTTTTCCTTAATTAAATCAACAAAAATGGCATTATTACTACTGTTTGAAAAATTTAAAGAACCGGAATTAATAATTTTATATTTCGAAAAAATGGCGTGTCCAAAATTATTTTGGTTTGTTCTTATCTTAACATAACTATAAGGATAATTTAAATCCAGTTTTTTTGAAGGATGAAATTCTTGAATACATAAAATATCAGGAGATTTTTCATTGATAAAATCGTATATTTTTTGATCAATATCTTTTTCATCAATCCAGTTGTACAGATTAAACATCCGTACATTATAGCTCATTATTTTTACATCTTTACTCAGTAATACTTTTTTTTCTGAAAAACTGTAAAATTTTGTAATATATTGAAAGCCAATTAGTAAAACAAGAGTTGAAAGTAGGAATTGTTTTTTAAATTTTATTATCCAATAGATTATATATAGAAGATTTACTATAATTAAAAAGGGAATAACAAGACTTAAAAATGAAAATAGTGAATAGGTGTTTGGTGAAATATAATAGCCTAAATATGAAAAAAGTAATAATGCCGCTAAAAGGGAATTGATGATAAACAACAATTTATCTAAAATCGATAATTTTTTCATGTTTCCGTCTTTTTACTTTTTCCCTGCTCTAAATAAAAAATCTTTTTCTTCTTGTGTTAAACTTTCGTAACCCGACTTGCTAATTTTATCTAGAATAACATCAATTTTACGTTGCCTAGATATAGATACGTCATTTTTTGAAGCTCGTTCTTTAGATTTATGAACTGTTCTTAAAGGCCTATCTTTTTTTGACTTCATAAAATTAGTGAAATAATCTAAGATTGCTTCAAACCATTTACCAATATCGTTTCCTTTGTCTAATTGTTTTGCATAAATAAACCCAAATACGGCACCGCTTAAATGTGCAATTGCACCACCATTGTCCGGGTTTGCCAATTGTAATATGCTTAGAGCAACCCAAATTGCAGCTAATACCCATAATTCTACACTTCCAATAAAGCGTAAACGTAAAGCATATCTTGGAATTTTAGTTGCTATAGCAACAAATATGGTACTAACAGCCGCAGATGCACCACCTAATGGCGCACCACTTTTATCAGCGAAATAGTTAAAACTTAAAAATGAAATTGCACCAACAATAGCACCCAAAAAGTAAAAATTAAGAAATTGTTTTTTTGTAAAAAAATCTAAAAACAGATTTCCGATATAGTAGAGTACAAGTAAATTGGATAATACATGAAATAGCCTTTCGTGAATAAAAGCATATGAAATTAGTGTCCAAGGTTTATTTAGAAAGCTATCAAAACTTGAAGGTAAAGCAAGCCATTGCACACTAAATGTTTTAAATAATACAGTTATTAAAAATAAAAATACATTTACGTATATTATTTTTTCTACAACGTTTGCTTTGTTATAAGCGTGTTTTATGTCGTCTATTATATTCAAGTTAATTCCAGCGTTTAAATTGGTTTTGTTTCCAATACCAAGCGATTAAAAATCCGATTAATGCACCTCCAACGTGTGCAAAATGCGCAACGTTTCCAATAGAGTATTTTGTCATTCCAAAAAACAAATCTCCTAAAATAATTGCAGGTATAAAATATTTTGCAGCAATTGGAACTGGAAAAAATATCAATGCTAATTTAGCATTCGGGAAACTCAATCCGAAGGC
>NZ_JBFLKT010000370.1:0-4273 GCF_040883305.1 Lutibacter sp. | reverse complement strand
GTTTATTTAATTTAAAAATAATTAATAAAATACGATTTTTGATTAAAAAAAATAACAAATATTTCAAAATATCTTAATTTATTAAGAAAAGCCTAATATAAGTCATAATTTATTAGAACTTAAAAGGTTATTTTTGAATAAAAATGCTATGAAATTAAAATTGCTTTATATTTTTATATTCTCTTTTTCTATACTTACAAGTCAAAATTTAAAAATTGATAGTTTAAAAGCAGTATTAAAAGTTTCAACTACCAATGTTGAAAAAATCAAAATCTTAGAAGAACTAAATACCTACTTAATTAATTACGCCTCTCCAGATAATTCAATAGAATATTTTAAACAGATGGCAACACTTTCAAATATAATGAAGAAAAGTAAGTTAGAATCTAGAGCTTATAAATATATTTCTGAGTGTTATATTAAAAAAGAAGATCTAATAAATGCTGAAAAATTTGCATTAAAAGCTATAAAAATTAGTAAAAATTCTAAAGATGTAAATTTTCAACTAGTAGATCTTAACCATTTAGGTAGGGTAAATAATCACTTTGAAAAATATGATAAAGCAATTGAAACATATTTAAAAGGAATTGAAATATACTTAAAGAATCCTGCAGGGAATGCAATTGCAACGGTATATTCCAATTTGGGAATTTCTTATGAAAATATTGGTGATACTGAAAACATGATAAAAGCGTATTTAAAAGGAGCAGAATACGCAGATAGACTAAAAAATTACTTAGCAAAAAGTCATTCCTTATATTGTATTGGAAATGCTTATACAGAACTTGAACAATTTCAAAAAGCAGAAAATTATTATTTAATGGCTTTAAAAGACTCATTATTAATTAACAACCCTCTATATATAAATATACACCATCACGGATTAGGTATTACATACTCAAGATGGGGAAATTACAAAAAGGCAATTATTCATAACAATATTGCTTTAAAACATTATAAATCAGTAGGTAACAAACTTTACGAATTTGATGTACTAAACAATATCTCTGTTGTTTATAACCGAATGCAAAACCATAATAAATCAATAGAATACGCAAAAAAGGCTTTAAATATTGCAAAAGAATTAAACCATAAATTAGCAATTATTGGAGCAAAACAAACTTTAGCTTCTGCTTTTATTGATCTAAGACAATTTGATTCAGCTGAAACATTGTTATTAGAAATATCTAAAGATACAATTCACAAAAATTTAGTCGATCTAGAAACCAAATCTGCGATTTATCAGAATTTAGCCATTGTAAATGAGGGTAAATTTAACTTTAGAAAATCATTATCTTTTTTTAAAAAATTTAAAAATACTAATGATTTAATTTTGTTAGAAAAAAGAAATTCAAAGGTTACTGAAATTGAAACAAAATACCAAACCGAACAAAAAGAAAAAGAAAACATACAATTAAAAGCAGAAAAGATCGAACAAACACTCCAAATAGAAAAAGAAAAAACACAAAAATGGTTGTTAAGTGGCGGTTTAGGAACTTCAATAATCACATTATTTATTTTTAGTTATTACTACAAAAAAAATAAAAAACAGCAATCGTTAATTGAAAATCTTCAAAAAGAATTACACCATCGTGTAAAAAATAATTTAGGTATTATAGATACTTTTATTGAAGTTGCAAAAGAAGAATTTTCAGATAAACCCTTTGAACATAAATTAACCGAATTACAACACAGAGTTTCAAGTATAAATCAAGTACATAAACAATTGTATAGCAACAAGAAATTAGCTACACTTAATGTAAAAAAATATGTGCAGGAACTTGTTAAAAATATTGAAAATAGCTTTGCAAACAAAAATATAAAAGTAGTACAACATATACCCGATGATTTAACAATTTCAACCAATAAATCATTTCCCTTAGGTTTAATTATTAACGAGTTTTTGACTAATGCTTTTAAATATGCATTTGAAGATTCAGAAAAAGGTAGTATAGAAATAACGATTACAAGTAATAAAAATAAGTATTTCTTAACCTTGCAGGATAGTGGGAAGGGGTTACCAACTACATTTAATTTAGATAAATCTACAACTTTTGGAATCAGAATTATAAAATTATTAAGTGAACAACTAAACGGAACTTTTGACTTAAACTCTAATAATGGTGTTCAATTAACTATTAAATTTTAACCTAATTAATTACTATGAAAACTACTATTTTGATTGTTGAAGACGAACCAATTTTATACGAAAGGTTAAGACGCTTTTTAGTAAAAGAAAATTTTAATGTGTTACAATACACAAAAAGTTATATCGAAGCAACAACTAGCTTAAAACTTAAAACACCCGATTTAGTTTTATTAGATATTAATTTACAAGGTGAAAAAGATGGGATAGATTTAGGAGAAGAACTCTACAAAACCTATAAAATTCCGTTTATTTATGTCACTGATTTTGCCGATGATGTTACATTTAAGAGAGCCTTACGCACCAATCCAAATATTTTTGAAGTTAAAACAAAACCGCAACTAGATACAGCACATTTATTACGCTCCATTAAAACTGTTTTACAACAACAAAAAACAACGGAAGCATTTCCTAATGAAGGAATTATGGTTTATGTAGATTATTTAGATAAAATAAAATTATATGGTAAAAATGAGGTGACTCGAGTTCCTTTAAATTTTACAGATATAACTTTTATCACTACGGAAGCAATAAAACATTCTGCACAAAAATACGAGTCCATACGTAATAATTATGTGCGAATTGAAACCCTTAAAAATAAGCGATTTTATTACAAATCTTCGTTAAAAAATCTATTAAATTTAGTACCCTACCACTTTATACGTATTAACGAAAGCACCATTGTTAATTTATTATCAAAATCCTTTAATGGCCGTATAAACGGAACTAAGCTCTCTATTAACAAGCAACAATTTAGTATTAAAGAAACCTACTCTAAAGAAGTTAAAAAAAGACTAGATAGTCTGTTTCAAAGTTAATCACTTTTCGCTTTTTTCGGTATTTTCACTACAATTCCCTGAATTTTCATTTTTTATTGGTCATTGTTTAAGATAATTGGAATTTTAAGACTTAATTATTTTTAATAACAATTTAAATTGTACACACATGAAAAAAACTATGAAGATTTTATTATTTTCTTGTTTATTAATGACTTTATCCAGTTACTCTCAAAGCGCAAGTCAAATTAAAAGAGCAATGAATAATTATTATGACGATGGCGATTATGTTAATGCCTCATTAAAGGCAATTGATTATATTAGAGTTAAACCTAAAAGCAAAGATGGACAAGAGGTATTGTCCGTTTCATTTAATATGGCGCTTGAAATTTTAAATGAAGATATTTTAGATTTAAAAAACAAAAGTAAAACCTTTATTAGCGATAATACTGTAAATTATCGCAGACGAATAATTGAAAAGTATAATTTATTAAAAAAACTTGATAGAAAAGGAAGAGAAGTTCTTGTAATTATTAAAAAAAAGAAGGTCAAGTTAAATTTTAATCGAGTTAATGTGACAGAAGAGTTAGAACTAGCCCAGAAATCTTTAGTTGAGTCCATAAACTTAGCAACAGAAATGCATTACAAAAAAGGTGTTGAATTTTCAAAAAATTTAACTCGAGGTAGTCAAAAAGCAGCCGCTAAAGAATTTAAAAAAGCCACTAATTATACAAGTGGCTATAAAGATTGTAATGTTTTATATGAGACAGCACGTAAAAATGCGACAACTCGAGTTGCAATATTACCATTTGATAATAAAAGTGGTACTACACAATTTGGTAGTGCAGGAGAAATGATTTCCGATAAATTACGTTCAGAAATATTAAATAATGCAAGTGCTAATGAATTCATAGAAATCTATACTAGGGATAGATTAAACTCAATTTTACAAGAACATGACCTCAATCATAATAATGGTATCATAAATCAATCTTCAATAGCTAAATTTGGGCAAGCTTTAGGTGTTCATTTAATTATTACTGGTAAGGTAATGCAACTTACAAGTTCACACGGAGAAAAAATTAGAGATGCAGAAAGACGAAGATCAGTTAACGTGGCAATTGGAACTAAAAAGTACATAGATAGTAAAGGAAAAGAACGAACAAAAACAGTTTATGGTGATGTAGTTGCACGAATGACCGATTTTCATAAAACTGCTACTGCAAATATAAAAGGCTCATATGAGGTAATTGATATTGAATCTGCTCAAATTCTCGCATCTTCCCAATATGGTGAGGACTATAAATGGGAGAATAATTGGACAACCTTTTTAGGAGATAAACGAGCTGCT
>NZ_JBFLKT010000035.1:0-26703 GCF_040883305.1 Lutibacter sp. | reverse complement strand
GCACATTGTACTTTAATAGCTTCATGCGCAAATTTAATAGCTTCTGCCATTTCTTCTTCGCTACATTCATCCATTTCACCTTCAACCATCATTACAGAATCTGCAGAAGCACCAATAGTCATATCAATGTCAGCTTGTTCTAATAATTCTCTACTTGGGTTGATGATAAATTCACCATTTACTCTTGCAACTCTAACTTCAGAAATCGGAGTTTCAAAAGGAATATCACTTAATTGAATAGCAGCAGAAGCGGCTAATCCAGCTAAAGCGTCTGGCATAACATTATCATCAGCACTCATTAACTGAATCATTACTTGTGTTTCAGCATGGTAATCTTTTGGGAATAATGGACGTAATACTCTATCCACTAAACGCATTGTTAAAACTTCAGCATCCGTTGGTCTTGCTTCTCTTTTGAAGAAACCACCTGGATAACGACCAGCAGCAGCAAATTTTTCTCTGTAGTCAACTGTTAATGGTAAAAAATCAACATCACTCTGCTTGTAGTTAGATACTACTGTACAAAGCAACATAGCATTACCCATTTGTACAACAACCGAACCATGCGCTTGTTTTGCTAATTTTCCTGTTTCTAAAGAAATGGTTCTTCCATCTCCTAAATCAATAATTTGTGTATGTACCTTAGGTATCATAAATAATTTTTTAAAATTTAATTAAACAATTGGTTGTTGTTGTGTTGTGTTTACCAATGAAAAGTTTAATTTATGCTTTCTTTATATAAGAATATTTTAAAAAAAAAGAGGCAATAGTTTTGCCTCTTAATTTGTAAAATTATTTTCTTATTCCTAATTCTTGAATTATCTCACGATATCTTACAATATCAGTTTTAATTAGATAATCTAATAAATTTCTTCTTTTACCTACTAGTTTTACTAAAGAACGCTCAGTATTATAATCTTTACGATTTCTTTTTAAGTGTTCTGTTAAGTGGTTAATTCTAAAAGTAAATAAGGCAATTTGACCTTCTGAAGAACCAGTGTTTGTTGCTGATTCGTTGTGCTTTGCAAAAATTTCTGCTTTTTTCTCTTTTGTTAAGTACATGCTAACATTAATTTTATTAATAATTTTTATGTATTAATACTGCAATATGCAGCTAATAGTCGGCAAAGATACTATTATTATTTTGAATATGAATTATTTGTATAAAATTAGTTGCTTTAATTTTTTCTAGTTCCTAATAGGTATATTCTCAATTAAGTCAATATATAAATTAATTTGCTTTTTTAGATTTTTACGCTCTATTATTTTATCTAAAAAACCATGTTCAAGTACAAATTCAGATTTTTGAAATCCTGGAGGTAAATCTTTGCCTGTTGTATCTTTAACAACTCTTGGTCCTGCAAAAGCAACCAAAGCATTTGGTTCTGCAAAGTTTACATCACCTAACATTGCGTAAGAAGCAGTTGTTCCTCCAGTTGTTGGGTCTGTACATAACGAAATATATGGAATGTTTGCATCTGCAAGTTGTGCTAATTTAGCAGATGTTTTTACCAATTGCATTAAAGAATATGAAGCTTCCATCATTCGTGCACCTCCAGATTTTGAAATCATTAAAAAAGGAACTTTATTTTTTATTGAATAATCAATTGCTCTTGAAATTTTTTCTCCAACAACACTCCCCATAGATCCTCCAATAAAAGCAAAATCCATAGCTGCGATAACTAAATCTTTTCCTAAAGATTTTCCAACAGCAGTTCTAACGGCATCTTTTAGTTTTGTTTTTTCATAAGCTTGTTTTAAACGATCGGTATATTTTTTCGTATCAGTAAATTTTAATGGATCTTTTGAAACCATATTTTTGTCAAATTCTTTGAACTTATTATCGTCAAAAAGAATTTCAAAATATTCTGCACTTCCAATTCTTACATGGTAGCCATCTTCTGGACTCACATAATAATTATCTTTTAATTCATCGGTATCTATTACTTTTCCGCTAGGAGTTTTGTACCATAAACCTTTTGGCACATCCTTTTTATTTTCGGTAGGAGTTTGAATTCCTTTATCTTTTCTTTTAAACCAAGACGACATATTTATATAATTTTATGTTGCATTATAGAGGTGCAAATTACTAAAAAAAACAAAGAGAACATATAAAAAATATGTTCTCTTTAAATATTTATAGTGTAAAGTTCTGTTTTATAGGGTGTCTACACAGTTTAAATCTTTAAAAGCCTGGATTAAACGCGCTTTAAAAGTTTCTTCACCTTTGCGCAACCAACCACGAGGATCGTAGTATTTTTTGTTTGGTTTATCGGCTCCATCGGGATTTCCTATTTGTGTTCTTAAATAGTCAATTTTTTCATTCATATAATCTCTAATGCCTTCTGTAAAAGCAAATTGAAGATCAGTATCTATGTTCATTTTAATAACTCCATATCCAATAGCTTCTCTAATTTCTTCTAATGAAGAACCAGAACCTCCGTGAAATACAAAATCTACAGGGTTTGTTTCCGTACCATTTTTCTTTTCAATATATTTTTGAGAATTGTCTAAGATTTTTGGAGTTAATTTAACATTTCCTGGTTTGTAAACACCGTGAACATTTCCAAAAGATGCGGCAATTGTAAAATTATCACTTACTTTTTTAAGTTCATCATAAGCATAAGCAACTTCTTCAGGTTGTGTATATAATTTAGAAACATCTACATCGGAATTATCCACACCATCTTCTTCACCTCCAGTAATACCTAATTCAATTTCTAATGTCATTCCCATTTTAGCCATACGTGCTAAATAGGTTTTACAAATTTCGATATTTTCTTCTAACGGTTCTTCAGATAAATCTATCATATGGGAACTATATAATGGTTTACCAGTTTCTTTAAAAAATTGTTCTCCAGCGTCTAGCAATCCGTCAATCCAAGGCAATAATTTTTTTGCGCAGTGGTCTGTATGTAAAATTACTGGAACTCCATAAGCTTCAGCTAAGGTATGTATGTGTTTTGCACCTGCAATACCGCCTGCAATTGCTGCTTTTTGCCCTTCATTAGATAATCCTTTTCCGGCATTAAATTGCGCTCCTCCGTTAGAGAATTGAATAATTACAGGAGAATTTAATTCTTTGGCTGTTTCTAAAACTGTATTAATTGTATTAGATCCTATAACATTTACTGCAGGTAATGCGAAATTTTTTGATTTTGCTAATTTGAAAATCGCTTGCACTTCGCTTCCTGTTGCAACTCCGGGTTTAATAGTATGACTCATAATTATTTAGTTGTATTAATTGTGTATTATTTGATTGTAACAAAATTAAGGATTTATACCTATTTATTATCCTTAGAATTGAAAAAAAACGAAAACGAAATAGTTTTTTATGTTAAAAAGGGTAACTAATTCCGAAATTGTAAACATTGTTTTTAAAGTTTACGTGTTGAAACCATTTATTGTTTTCCAAATAGGGTTCGTAGGTTTTGAAACCTATATCTAATCTTAATAAAATAAAACTTAAATCGTATCGGATTCCAAAACCAGATCCTATGGCTATATCTTTTAAAGAATTAAAACCATTAAATTTTCCTTCAGAAGCTGTTACGGTGGTTTTTGAAATGTCCCAGATATTCCCAGCATCAACGAATAAAGCGCCTTTTACACTGTTAATTACCTTAAATCTATATTCCAAACTGGTAAGAAATTTAAGGTTACCCACATTGTATTCTAAACCGGTTTTTGTAGAACCCGGTCCTAAATCGTAAATTTTCCAGGCTCTTAAATCGTTAGGTCCACCAATAAAATAACTTCTACTAAAAGGAATGGTTTTGGAGTTGTTATAAGGAAAAGCAATTCCTAAAAAACTTCTGAAAGCGAGTACGTTTTCTAAAGTTAAATTCCAGAATTTTTTATATTCTAAATCTGTTCTAATGTACTGAGCAATTGGGGTGTTAAATACTAATTTAACATTGTCATTATCTTTTTTACTTGAAAGTAAACTTGTTAAATTACCGGCTGAAACTATACGTGCCCTAAAAAATGAAAAATCGGTGTCTTTATAACTTTCACTATTATTAAAAGTAAAAGTATACGCTACCGAAGGTATATAAACATCTTCAGTTATAATTGAATAACGTTTTTTAATATTTTGAGCGATTTTAAATTCGGTTGGGTTACTTTGTTCAAAAGTTGAATTGATGTTTGTATCAATAAACTGAATTACTTTTGTAGTTTCTAAAGCATCTTCATTAAAGTATGTGGAGGCAATATTTTGGATTTCGTTAAACTCAGATTTGTAAATATTAAAGTACGAGTCTATATTTAAGTTTTTAATAAACTGAGCATTTAAAAGTTGAAAACTGTGTTTTTTAGTTGGAGTGGACTCCCAAGTATAATCAATTATACCTGTGAATTTTTGTTTATCTAATCCAATGTTTTTTTGCAAAGAAGTACCCAATGTTAAAATGGTATTGGGAGCCATATTTTTTGGAATAATATTGTCTGGTTTAAAAGGGAATAAAATGCGCGGAATTTCTAAAGAAACATCGCCTCCAACTTCCCAAGCATTTAGTAACTTCTCTTTATCCGCGGCATCTTTGGAGTCTAAAAAAGATCCTTGTACAGAAAATTTTAATATTTCACCTCCTTTAAAAATGTTAAGGTTTGAAAAAGATAATTTTCCAGAAATACCGAGTTGTCTTATGTTAGAATGTGTAAGTTCTGCGCTAGTTCCAATTGAATATTTTTTTAAGGGTGACAAATAAATTGAAGCTTCTAATAAGTCATTTTCTATCTCCTTGTACTTAATAGTAATGTTTTTAAAATTATTTAATCGCCTTAAATTTTTACGAGTTAATTCTCTAGTTTGGTCTTTATAAATGGTATTTGGTTCAATAAAAACGCTTTCTAAAAGTAATTTAGGATTGTATCTGAGGTTTTTTTGAGATAAAAATAAATACCCATTATAATTTAAGCTATCCTTAATAGGCTCATCTTTTGTGTTATAAGAATAATCTGTATAAATATTTATATTTTTAATTTTTTGAATTTTAAAAGGAACATTCGCTATACTATCATTAATTATTAGATTAATATTAGATTTGTAATTAGCGGTATCTGCCTCCACTAGAATGGCGTTTTTATTAAAACGATAAATTCCAGAATTTCTAAAGAGTTCGTTAATTCTGTCTTGTTCATCAAAAAAGAGTTCGTAGTTAAATTGTTTTCCTTTTTTTATAAAAGATTTTTCTTTATTTGCTGCATAAATAGAATCTAAAACTTTGGATTCAATATTAGTTTTAATAGTGTCTAATGTATAAGGTTTGCCAGTGTTTATATTATAATTTACACTAATTTTTTTACGTTTAGTTTTAACTTCTTCAAAATTAACTTCAGCATTAAAAAAGCCTTCATTATAATAATGTAATTTTAAATTTTCTATAGTCTGGTTAGCTTTTTTAATATCAAAAATAACTGGAGATTCGCCATTGTTTAAAAACCAATTATTCGCCCCCTTTTTAAATTTGTGGAATCCTTTTGTTTGTTTTTCAGAAAATATAGAAGTTACAAATTTTGAAGTATTAGGATGCGCTGTTTTCCAAAGGTTGTAATCTGTTTCAAATTTTTTATTTCCAATATTATAAAAATGGAGAGGAAAAGGAACGCCTAATACCAATTGATTCGGACGTTGTACAATATAATCTGTTATTTCTGCATCAACATTTTTTTTATTATTTACAAAAACTGAATTTTTGGTAAGCAGGTATTCTTCATCCGAAACATACTTTAAAGTGTTGCAAGATGAAAAGTTTAAGGTTATACTTATTAAAATTAGTAATATTATAAAATTGTTTTTCAAAAATAAGAGTTTAAATTTGTTCAAATGTAAAACTTTTCGGAGTATTACCCAATTACTATTTTATATATAAAAATAAATGAGTTTAAGTAAAAGTCAACTAAAATTAATAACGAGCTTAAGTAAAAAAAAGTACAGAATTGCTGCTAATTTATTTATTGTTGAAGGAATTAAAGTTGTAAATGAATTTTTGAATTCAACATTTGAGTTGGAACATCTTTTTTGTGTTGATGACACTGAGTATAAAAATCAGATAAATTATACACTAATTTCTGTAGTTGAATTAAAGAAAATAAGCAACTTAATTACGCCAAATAATGTATTGGCAATTTTTAAAATTCCTACTATTAATTTTATTGAAAAAGAAGGGTTGGTTTTAGCTTTAGATGAAATTAATGATCCTGGAAATTTAGGCACTATAATTAGATTGTGTGATTGGTTTGGAATAGAACAACTTATATGTTCTAAGGATACGGTAGATTGTTACAACTCAAAAGTGGTACAAGCTTCTATGGGATCTTTAACTAGAGTTTCGGTATTTTATACCGATTTGGAAGTGTATTTAAAAAGTACCAAAAAAACAACATATGCTAGTTTAATGGATGGTGAAAATGTGTATAAAACAACACTTCCAAATAATGCAGTTTTAGTTATGGGAAATGAAGCAAATGGAATTAGTAACCCTGTTTTAGAACTATTAGATAAGGCAATTTCAATTCCGAGATTTGGAAATTTGCAACAAACTGAAAGTTTAAATGTTGCAACTGCAACTGCAATTTTATTAAGTGAATTTAAAAGGGGAAATTAGTGAAAAGCTAGTTTTAAAAAGATACCTCTTGTTCCAAAATAATCTACATTACCGGTCCACGGACTGTTAGTATTATTATCTCTAATAAGTTCATCATTTATAGCAAAAACACCCCTAATTGATGGTGAAAATATAAAATAAGGAAGGTAAAAATCTACACCAACACCAATTTCATAAGTAAAATTATTTTTTTTCATTCTAAATTCTCCATCATAATTATCAGCGGGATTGTCTTGATTGCTCGAAAAATTATAATCGTAAGAAACACCGCCAATAAGATAAGGACGAAAATTATACAACCTATTTGTACTTAATTTTAAAAGTAAAGGAACTCTTAAGTAAGTTGCATTTACAGCTCTTAAACTATCTTTTGGACCACCTTCAATATGCGTAAACGCAAGTTCTTTAGTATTGCTGGAAAGTCCGGGTTCTAGCCTTAAATTAATATTTTTATGCAATCGTAAATCTCCAATTAAGCCAACATTAAAACCAGCACTGGATGTAACATTAATAAAAGAACCTTCAGATTTATAACTTATTTTGTAATCTTTTTTATTGATTCCTAAATAATAACCCCAAAAAACTGTTTGTCTGTCCCAAGTTTGTTTGTAAATTACTTTATCTCGCATTTGAGCATTTATACAAGTAATACTAAAAACAAAAATAATTAATAAAACAATTTTTTTCATGTGCCTTTATTATTTTTTTAACTGTCATTCCGAAGCTCTGGAGTGTTCGCTATTAGTGATTTAGTTTATTGATGAAATTTTTAGCATGTTCGTTCTATACACTATTTTTTTGCAATATAAATTGAAGAAACCCCAAATGTTTGCGGTTTGTTTTCAATATCTATAAACCCAATTTTTGCTAAAATATTGTTGAAAGCTTTTCCGTAAGGAAAAGCAGCAGCAGAATCAGATAAATATTTGTAGGCCGTTTTATCTTTTGAAAACAGTTTTCCAATAGAAGGTAATATATATTTTGCATAAAATTTATAACCTTGCTTGTAAGGTGTTTTTGTTGGAATAGAGGTTTCTAAAACTACAAAAGTTCCGTTTGGTTTTAAAACACGATAAATTTCTGACAAACCTTTCTCTAAATTTTCAAAATTACGAACTCCAAAAGCAACCGTTATGGCATCAAAATAGTTAGCTTCAAAAGGAATATTTTCAGAATCGCCAAAAACCATTTCAATTTGATTGTTTAATTGCAGTTTATCAATTTTTTTGCGACCAACATTTAGCATTCCTTCAGAAATGTCTAAACCAATTATTTTTGATGCGTTCGTTTCAGTTAAATTAATAGCTAAGTCTCCTGTTCCGGTTGCAATATCTAGTATTTTATCAGGATTGGTTGCGCCAATTATTTTAACTACTTTTTTACGCCACTTTATATCTATTCCAAAAGAAATAACACGGTTTAAACCATCGTATTCATTAGAAATGGTATCAAACATTTGAGCAACTTGTTGCTTTTTTCCTAAATCGGAATCTTTATAAGGATTTACTTTTTCTGCCATTAATTTACTGATTTAAGGCTACAACTTGTTCAATTTGACCAGGAATTAATTGTTTCAGCATATTTTCAATACCATTTTTTAAGGTAATTGTTGAAGAGGGACAACCACTGCAAGCTCCTTGTAAAATAACATTAACAACTTTTGTTTCTTGTTTGTAAGATTGGAACAGAATATTACCTCCATCAGCCGCTACAGCAGGTTTAATGTATTCATCTAAAATTGCAATAATTTGTTTAGAAACATCGTCTAAATCTTCTAGCTGAATTCCTTGTTGTTCTTTGTTTTTTGGTTGCACACTTTTATCTACAATTGTTTTGCTATCAGCAATAAATTGTTTTATAAAGCTTCTTATTTCATTGGTTATTTCACTCCATTCTACTACATCAAATTTTGTGATTGATACATAATTTTCTGAAATAAAAATTTCTTTTACAAAAGAGAAATTATACAATTCTGTTGCTAAAGGAGAGTTTTTGGCTTCTTCAATATTTTTATATTCCAAATCAAATTCAACAAGTTTTTTGTTTGCAACAAATTTTAAAACACTTGGATTTGGTGTTACTTCAGAATATATTTCAACAGGAACTTTTTTAATTGTTTCAGTTTCTTCTAAAACCAACACACCTCCTGGGCTGTTTAAATAATTTTCTATTTGTTCTTTTACTTCTTCCTGAACATCTGACCATTCTACAATTGAAAAACGCTCTAATGCAATAAAGTTTGCTGAAATTAAAACACGTTTAATAAATGGTAAATGAAATAATTGTTGTGCTAAAGGTGAGTTTTTAGCTTCATCAATATTATTAAATTGATAACTACCACTTATTAAAATTGTATTTGCTGTAAATTTAAGTATAGTATCGTTTGTTGTTTTCTCTATTTTTAAAGTAACTGTATTCATTTTTTAAGTATTTGTGCAAAAGTACTAAAACAATTTTAGGTAATTGCTTAAAATTAAAAAACGCCTCCTTTTAAAGAGACGTTTGTATTTATATGTAATTGTAATTAAATATTTAAAACCAATGTAATTGTAAATTTAGAAGTATCAATATCTAATTCAGCTGCATTAATATTGTTGTATTGTGGATAAAAATTATATGCTGCTGTATTTGTGTCTTTTTGATAAGAAGCATCAATTTTCCCTCCTCTAAATTTATAACCAGCTCCTAAAGAAAAGCCTTCAGTAGCATCTGAATCCAAAGCATTTTTATAGGGGCTTTTTTCAAAATGATAACCACCTCTTATAGAGAGTTTATCAAAGCGCCATTCTGTACCCATTCTTAATTCTCCTCTAGCTTCTAAATCTGTGTTAAAAGCTTTGTTCTCTTCAATAAATCCGAAATTCCCAGCCATATCTAATTCTATATTGCTGTAATTTTTATAGATATAATCGATACTAATTAAACCTTGTTTTTCAAAAATATAGGCAAAACTTCCAGTTAATTTACTCGGAGTTCTTAATTTATAATCGAAAGCATTGAATCCAGAATAATCAGTAATTAGTTCGTCAGTATTACTAACATAAACTTCTAAATCAGCATCCAAATAATCTTCGGAAAGCGTGTACCAGACCGGTGATTGGTAAGCCAAACCTAATCGCATATTTTCAGTAGCTTTCGAAATTAAACCTACATTAAATGAAAAGCCTTCTCCATAGGTGTAAAGTTCTTGAATTAAAGAAGCATCTAAAGTATTTCCGTTGCTGTCTTTATTATATTCTTCTAATAAAATTCTTTGTAAGTTTTCTATATCGTAGGTGCTAAAAGAAGCACCTAAATATATACTATTGTTTAATTCTGAAGCAAATGTAAATGAATATTTATCATTTCTCCCGTCGTTAAAATTCTCAAAATATTGTCCGTCGGTATCTAAATATTGAATATTATCATCATTTGGGTCGTCTATCCAAGTTGGATAATTATTGTTTCCTTTAGCAAACCATTGTGTTTCAAAATCGTTGGCAATACTATAATTAAAGCCAATAGCTATTTTCCCCCAGTCTGAATTTCTCGAATAACTTTGAAATACAAATACGCCTCCAGCTTGCGATAAGCTTGTAATATCATTTTCGGAAAACTCGTTGTTTCCGTAATAATTTACATTCGTTTCTGTATTTTTAATATTTAATGAAAGTGCAAATTCACTATTTAAAAATACTGCTGCTCCGGCAGGATTTGTTTCAATAGCCGATAAATCACCACCTAATGCCCCAAAAGCACCGCTCATTGCGTTATATCTGGCAGTACCATTAATTTTTTCTTTTGAAAACAATACGCCAATATCATTATACCCTAAAGTTTGAGCATTTGAAATGAAAGCAACACAGTAAAGCATTGCTGTTAAAAATAATTTTTTCATAATGTTAAAGAATTATTATTTATATATTTTTTTAGATTAGTTTCTTCGAGATGAACCTCTTGAAGCACTTCTAGATGAAGATGAAGAACTTGAGGATCTAGACGAAGCTGCAGATGATCTTGAAGAAGATGATCTGGACGACGAATATGAGCTATTATTGTTAGCGTTAGAAGATTTGGATGATCGACTATAATTTGTGCTATTAGACGAACTATTTTTAGTAGGTGCATATTTTTTAGTGGACCTTCTTGTGTTAGTTGCTCTAGTTTGGTTGTTACTATAATCAGAAACCGTTCCTTTAATCGATCTTACCCTGTTGTTCGGTACATATTGAATATTTCTGTCTCTGCTAGTATTTGTAGAATACCTACTAGTTGACGGCGCATTATTATATGCCGAGTTTCTTCTTATTCTTGTTGAAGATTGTCTAGTAGAAGATTGTTGCCTTGTTGGATTAACACTTCTGGTTGAACTGCTTCTCTGAATAGTTCTGGTAGGCACTCTATTAATAGATCTCGAATTTGTATTGTTTGTATTTTCATCAATAGATTTTGTTCTATTATTGGTGCTTGAAGATCTTCTAGTAGTACTATTTGTATTAGTGTTTCTTGAGTTACTTACGATATTTGCGGTACTTCTTCGGTTAACAGCAGCATTAGATATGCCAGTTCTTCTTGAAGTTGTATTGTAGGCAGTTCTTTTCCCATAAGAATCATATCTTTTATAATTTTTGTACAAATAATTATTTGGGTAGTAACCATCATTGTAGCGATTATACCTAAAAGGATTGTAATAACGGTATCCACCATAATAAGGATAATTGCCATAGTTCATCGCATAATAATCTCCATAATAACCATTATAAAGCCACGGTCTAAATGATCTCCAAGGGCTATAATAGTTGTAATAGTAAGGGTAGTAATTGTATGAATAGTTATAATAAAATGGGTTATGCCAGTAATAACCATAGCTACCATAGCCAGCATCTATATTTATAGTTATATTATCTGTATATTCCCAAGGTTGATTGTTCGAGTTGTTTAAATCGTCAGTTTCGTAAGTATCTTCATAATAATAGTCATCAATATCTGTAAAAACATCCTCTTCACCAATGTTTTGAATTTCATCTAATTGGCGAGAAAAATAATTTTTATCAAATTCAGATTTTTCAACTATTACAATTTCTTCATCAGCTGTCTGATTACTAGAGCCATAGATTCCATCATCACTATATGCGCTTTGATAAGTACCACAAGAATATAAACTAACAAATAATACAAAAAGCAGTGCTATTTGCGAGTATTTTTGAGTAAAGATATTTGAAACTGTCATAATCAATTGAATTTTTTATTGTTAACTATTTAAAAAAAACTAATTTTGTCGAAATTAGCATTTTCTAATAAAAAAAGATGCAATATTTATGCCAAACTTTTGATTATGAGTAAGAATTTAACAAAGAGAGAAGTAGATTATTCCAAATGGTACAACGAGTTAGTTGTAAAAGCTGATTTAGCTGAAAATTCTGCAGTTAGAGGCTGTATGGTAATTAAACCATATGGTTACGCAATTTGGGAGAATATGCAAGCTGAATTGGATAGAATGTTTAAGGAAACAGGTCATGAAAACGCTTATTTTCCATTATTTGTTCCAAAAAGTTTATTTGAAGCAGAAGAAAAAAATGCTGAAGGGTTTGCAAAAGAATGTGCTGTTGTAACGCATTACAGATTGCAAAATGATCCTGATAAACCAGGAAAACTTCGTGTTGATCCAACTGCAAAATTAGAAGAAGAATTAGTTGTTCGACCAACTTCTGAAGCAATTATATGGAATACATACAAAGGTTGGATTCAATCGTATAGAGATTTACCTTTGTTAATAAACCAATGGGCAAATGTTGTGCGTTGGGAAATGAGAACTCGTTTATTTTTAAGAACGGCAGAATTTTTATGGCAAGAAGGTCATACAGCACATGCAACTAAAAAGGAAGCTATTTCAGAAGCAGAATTAATTTTAGACGTTTATGGCGAATTTGCTGAAAAATTTATGGCGATGCCTGTTATAAAAGGATTAAAAACTGAAAGTGAGCGCTTTGCCGGAGCTGTTGAAACCTATTGTATTGAAGGTTTAATGCAAGATGGAAAAGCTCTACAGGCAGGAACTTCACATTTTTTAGGACAAAATTTCGCAAAAGCTTTTGATGTTAAATATACATCTAAAGAAGGAAAACAAGAATACGTTTGGGCAACATCGTGGGGTGTTTCTACACGTTTAATTGGTGGGTTAATAATGACGCATTCTGATGATTTAGGATTGGTATTACCACCAAGATTAGCACCAATTCAGGTTGTAATTGTGCCAATTTATAAAGGCGATGAGCAACTAGCTGAAATAACTAGTAAAGTTGATGTGTTTGTAAAAGAATTTAGAAAACTGGGAATTTCGGTTAAGTTTGATGATAGAGATACTTTTAGACCAGGTGCAAAATTTGCCGAATACGAATTAAAAGGTGTTCCTGTAAGAATTGCAATTGGAAAAAGAGATATGGAAAATAACACTGTTGAAGTTGCTAGAAGAGATACCCTAGAGAAGCAATCAGTTTCTCAGGATGATGTTGTTTCTGTAGTTTCTAAACTTTTAGTTGAAATTCAGGATAACTTGTTTAATAAAGCTATTTCTTTTAGAAAAGAGCATACAACTGAAGTTAATACCTTTGAAGAGTTCAAAGAGGCGATAAAAACTAAAGGAGGTTTTGTATCTGCACATTGGGATGGAACAACAGCAACTGAAGATAAAATTAAAGATTTAACCAAAGCAACCATTAGATGTATTCCTTTAAAAAATAAAATTGAGACTGGAACCTGCGTGTTTACTGGGGAAAAGTCATCTCAAAGAGTATTATTTGCAAAAGCTTATTAAATTTTTTGAAAAATATTTTGCAGAATAAAAAATAGTTGTATTTTTGCATCCGCAATGACGAAATAATGTCATTGGCAAAAAAAATAATGGTCCGTTCGTCTAGGGGTTAGGACGCCAGGTTTTCATCCTGGTAACAGGGGTTCGATTCCCCTACGGACTACAAAATTTAATAAAAAATTTTATAATGGCAAATCACAAGTCAGCTTTAAAGAGAATTAGAAGTAATCGCGCTAAGCAATTAAGAAATAAATATCAGCATAAAACTACGCGTAATGCTGTAAGAGACTTACGTGCTACAACTGAAAAGAAAGAAGCTGAAGAGTTATTTCCAAAAGTTGTTGCGATGGTTGATAAATTAGCAAAGAAAAATATTATTCACAAAAATAAAGCGAGTAATTTAAAATCTAAACTAGCGAAACAAGTAGCAGCGTTATAGTATTTTTAAACACATAATAGAAAGCATTCTAATTTTAATTAGAATGCTTTTTTTTGTTGTATAGTTTTCTTTTTTTACTAAGAGCTACCAATTCATAATTCATAATTTGAAATTCGTAATTCATTTCATTACCATTCATAAGACCTGTTAGCATCTAATCTTATTAACAGAAAAAGCAATATAGTAAAGCCCCATAAGGCTGAACCACCATAGCTAAAAAAGGGTAAGGGAATTCCAATAGTTGGAAGTAATCCAAGCACCATCCCAATATTTATAGTAAAATGCGTAAAAAATATTGCAGCAATACTGTATCCATAGACCCTACTGAATTTTGATTTTTGTCGTTCAGCTATTTGTATTATTCTCAATAAAAAAAGTGTAAATATAAGTATAACAGTAGTTGTGCCCAGAAAGCCCCATTCTTCACCAACGATCGTGAAAATATAATCCGTTTGCTGTTCTGGAACAAAATTACCTTGTGTCCGTTCACCTTCTAAAAACCCTCTACCAGTTAAACCTCCAGAGGCTATTGTAGTAACAGATTGGTTTGTGTTGTAACCAATATTTGTTATATCTGTAGTTTTTCCTAATAATATATTAAATCTATCTCTGTGCCGCTGTTCAAAAACGTGGTTAAAAACTAGATCAACACTAAAAATAAAAAAGGCAGCAACAAAATAGATTCCTAAAATTTTAATCCAACCTTTTTTTAATGCCTTTTTTCTATAAAAAATAAAATATAATAAAATGATGATAAACAGTAGTAAAGAGCCTATTAAAGTGTAAGTAAATCCAAAATACAAGGTAATAACAAAGAGAATTAGTGTAATAAAACCTATTGTAATATAATAAAAAGGCAATCCTTCTCTATATAATACAAAAATGAATGCCGTATAAACTAATGCTGATCCGGGATCCGGTTGCAGTGTAATTAATATTGCTGGAAAAAATAAAATTAAAAACGCTTGTAACTGGGTATTCAATTTCTTTAAATTGAATTGCTTGTCACTTACTAATTTTGCAATAGCCAATGCAGTTGCAGCTTTAGCAAATTCTGAAGGTTGCAGTCCAAAACTACCAAAATTATACCAAGATGTTGCTCCATTTATATTTTTACCAAATACAAAAAGTCCTGCTAAAGATATTAAACAAATTAAATAAATTAATGAAGCATATTTTTCGTAAAATTTAGCATCAAAAAGTAGAATTAATAGAATTATCGGTAAGCTTAAGCCAATCCAAATAAGTTGTTTACCATATTCGGTAGAAAAATTTATAATATTAAACTGTTCTTCAGTAATAGTTGCAGAATAAATATTTATCCAACCAAAAAAGACTAGCATAAAATAAAAGAGTATTAATACCCAATCAATTCCAAAAAATATATTAGTTTTTCTACTTCTCAATGTCTATAGTTTCTTGTTGTAGTTGTTTTTCGTACTCATTTTGTAAACTACCGTTAAACATATTTTGTTCTACCCAAGGTCTTGTTGTTGCTCCATTTAAGTATTTTTCTATCATTAAACTGGCTATTGGGCCAGCCCATCTTGATCCCCAATATCCATTTTCAACAAAAACGGCAATGGCTATTTTAGGATTGTCTTTTGGAGCAAAGGCAATAAATATAGAATGGTCTTGTCCATGTGGATTTTCTGAAGTACCAGTTTTACCGCAAATTTCAATTCCTTCTACTCTGGAACCTCTGGCTGTACCTCTTGGGTTTTCAAATACATTAAAAAGCCCTTCAATAACGGGTTCAAAATGTTCTTTATCTATGGTTGTATTAATAGGTGTAACAAATTTTGTGTCTATTTTTTCGTCTTTAATGTTTTTTACAATGTGAGGTATAAAATAAAACCCTCTGTTAGCTACTGCCGCAGTCATATTTGCTAATTGGATAGGAGTAGTTAAAATTTCGCCTTGCCCTATAGCGTTTGAAATAGTATAAGTTGCTGTCCATCTATTATCAGGATACCATTTATTATAGAAATTTCCATCA
Organism: Lutibacter sp.; assembly: GCF_040883305.1. Classification (GTDB taxonomy): domain Bacteria; phylum Bacteroidota; class Bacteroidia; order Flavobacteriales; family Flavobacteriaceae; genus Lutibacter. The sequence continues at coordinate 10,864 of NZ_JBFLKT010000035.1, read as the reverse complement.
GGAATTAATCCTTTTTGTCCAACTGATAAATCGTTATTCAAGTAATTACCTAATCCAAAACTTTTTACGTGACTGCTCCAAATATTTGTTCCTTCAGGAGTAGTTGGGTAATTTTCTATAGATTTTCTGTATGCATTCGAGAAGTAACTATTACAAGATCTGTAAATAGCTTTATTTAAAGCTACTGGACCATTAATTCCACAGTGACATTCCATAAAAGCACCTTTTCCAGCGCCATATTTATAACCACCAAAACATTTAATTGTTGAAGTTGTGTTAATTACATTTTCTTGTAAAGCAGTGAGTGCTGTAATTACTTTAAAAGGAGATCCTGGAGGATATTCTCCTTGTAAACCTCTATCTAATAACGGGTTGTTTATAGTGTCTAAATATAGTTTTGTAAAATTTTTAGAACGCTCTCTTCCAACCATTAAATTAGGGTCAAATGTTGGGGTAGAAACCAATGCTAAAATTTCTCCAGATGAAGGCTCAATTGCAACAATTCCACCACGCTTATTTACCATTAGCGCTTCACCGTATTGTTGTAATTTACTGTCAAGTGTTAAAGTAACATCTTTTCCAGGTAAAGGAAGGGTGTCGAATATTCCATTTTTATAAGAACCAATTTCTTTGTTAAATCGATCTCTTTGTATGTATTTTACTCCTTTAGTTCCTCTCAAAATACCTTCATAAGTTGTTTCAATCCCTGCAGTTCCAATTAATTCGCCAAGTTGGTAATAAGGGTTCTTTTTAATCATACTCTCATTTACTTCACTAATATAGCCGAGTACATTTGGTGCAGAATTTAACGGATATTCTCTAAGGGATCTTTTTATAATGTAAAAACCCTTAAACTTGTGCATTTTTTCTTGTAAATAAGCGTAATCATTTTTTGATAATTGCACTAAAAACGGAGAAGGAATTCTTGTGGAATAACGTGTTGCTTTTTCAAATTTTTTAAGAAAATTTTCCTTAGTGATTTTAAGTAAATTACAAAACTCTAAGGTGTCTAGTGGTTTTACCTCCCTAGGTATCACCATGATATCGTAAGATAGTTGGTTGGCAACTAATAAAAGACCATTTCTGTCGTACACATAACCTCTTTCAGGATAATCATAGGTTATTTTCACAGCAGAGCTATTTAATGCTGGGACTGCGTACACATTATTTAAAACTTGTAAATAAAACAGGCGTGCAATAAATATAAGTGCTGTAAAAATAATTAAAAAGGTTAATAAGCCAGATCTTTTCATTTACTTCTTTTTTGTAAATAATATAATACCTAAAATACTTATAATTATTGTTATAATACTTGTTAAAATTGTGTTAGAAATAATTGTTAAAAAAGAATTCAGACTAAAATATGTTAAACTAAAAATAATAAAGTGATGTATAAAGGTTAAAATAGTTATAAATAAAAATGCTTTACCAAACGAAACAGCTCTTAAATTAAATAATAAATAATCAAAATCTGTTTTTTTAAGTACAATTTTTAATAAAGGGAGTCTTATGAAAGCAATAAATATAGTAGCTGCGGCATTAATTCCACCAGAGTCTGAGAAAAAATCAATACTTAAACCAAGTAAAAAACTTAAAATTAACAATGAACTTTTATTTTTTCGAATTGGAAATAACACCACCCAAACTATATAAACCATGGGATTTAAATATCCAAATAAATTGAGATGATTTAGAACTAGTACTTGTAAAAGTACTAATGCTAAAAAACGTACTGAATTATTTAAAATTAGGTTATTCATTTAAGATATTACTTTCTAAATTTTGTTGCTCAACTCTTTCAAGATTTTTTACAATTTGGACGTAACCAATGGAACTCATATCGTTAAACAATAGAATGTCTATATTTTTATATTGATTGTTTTCAAATTTAAAACTTTTAACAGCTCCAATTTTTATTCCTTCTGGAAAAATAGCTGATTTTCCACCTGTTATAATTGTGTCACCTATTTTAATTTGCGCTTGCCTTGGAATATCAATTAATTGCAAAATGTTATAATCTATTCCATTCCAAACCAATGTTCCATAATGGTTGCTATTTTTTAAACGAACATTAATTTTAGAATATTTATTTAAAATGGATAAAACAGTAGTATAATTATTTGAGGTACTCTTTGTTACCCCAATAATTCCCTTACTATTTATAACACCTAAATCGGTGGTGATTCCTTGATTTGTTCCTTTATTTAAAGTAAGTGTATTGTTTCTGTTTGTATAATTGTTATTTATAATTTTTGCATACGAATATTCGTATTTCTGGCCGTATTTTGCGGAATCATTTAGTATAAAGGTGTCTTTATTTAAATCGAGTTCACTTTTATTTAATAAGTTTCTTAAAAGCGTATTTTCTTCTATCAATCTGTGATTTTCAGATTTTAAATAAAAAAAATCATTTACAGAACTTGCGGTATTATAAATACCTCCAGTTATAGAATTTGCAGAATTAATAAACTTACTTTTATGAAAAGAATGGTGCTGAATTATAAAAATAAAAGCTATACTCTCTAAAAGTATAAATAGCAGAAAGTATTTAAATTTTCTAATGAAATAAATTAATTGCTGCATATTTTAACTAAAAGTATTGTATTATTTCATTAATACATTCTTGTATTTTTCTAAATCTTTTAAAGCAATTCCAGTACCTCTAACAACAGCTCTTAAAGGATCTTCAGCCACATAAACAGGTAAATCTGTTTTTCTAGATAATCGCTTATCTAAACCACGTAACATAGAACCACCACCAGCTAAATAAATACCTGTATTGTAAATATCGGCCGCTAATTCGGGAGGTGTTTTTGAAAGTGTTTCCATTACAGCATCTTCAATTCTTAAAATAGATTTGTCTAATGCTTTAGAAATTTCTCTAAAAGATACTTGTACTTGTTTTGGTTTACCGCTTAGTAAATCGCGCCCTTGAACCAACATATCTTCAGGCGGAGTTTCTAAATCTTCTGTTGCAGCACCAATTTGGATTTTTATTTTTTCAGCAGTACGTTCACCAACGTATAAGTTATGTTGTGTTCGCATATAATAAGCAATATCCGCAGTAAAAACATCACCAGCAACTTTTACAGATTTATCGCAAACAATTCCGCCTAAAGCAATTACAGCAATTTCTGTTGTACCACCACCTATATCAATAATCATATTTCCTTTTGGTTGCATAATATCAATTCCAATACCAATTGCCGCAGCCATTGGTTCATGAATTAGGTAAATTTCTTTAGCATTCATATGCTCAGCTGAATCAATAACTGCACGTTTTTCAACTTCTGTGATACCTGAAGGAATACAAATTACCATACGTAATGAAGGCGTGAAAAAACGTTTTTTAATGCTTGGTATATTTTTGATAAATTCCTTTATCATTTGCTCCGAAGCTTCAAAATCTGCAATTACACCATCTTTTAAGGGTCTAATTGTTTTTATGTTTTCATGAGTTTTTCCTTGCATTAAACTGGCTTTTTTTCCAGTTGCAATTATTTTACCAGTAGACCTATCTCTTGCTACAATTGAAGGTGCATCAATTACTACTTTGCCATCATGTATAATTAGGGTATTTGCAGTACCTAAATCAATGGCAATGTCTTCGGTCATAAAGTCGAAAAAACCCATATATTTTATTATTTATTTAATTTTTAAATCAGAACCTTACAAAGTTAATGAAATTAGTGTTTAAAATGACGCGTTCCTGTAAATATCATCGACATTTTATTGTTATTACAATAATCTATAGATAATTGATCTTTTATTGAACCTCCAGGTTGAATAACGGCACTTATTCCTGCATTTTTTCCTATTTCCACACAATCTGGGAATGGGAAAAAAGCGTCACTTGCCATTACTGCATTTGTTAAGTCAAAATTAAAATGTGTTGCTTTTGCAATTGCCTGTTCCAATGCATCAACTCTACTAGTTTGCCCTGTTCCACTTGCATACAACTGTTTGTTTTTTACTAAAACAATGGTATTAGATTTCGTATGTTTGCAAATTTTAGATGCAAAAAATAGATCTTCTAACTCTCTTTCTGAAGGTGCTGCAACCGTTGCAGTTGACATAACGCTGGCATTATCTGTTTTGTTGTCTTTTTCTTGATACAGCACTCCATTTAACGCAGTTCTATATTGATAATTAGGTAATTCAATATCTTTTTGAATTAATATAATTCTATTTTTTTTACCTTTAAGAAGTGTAAGGGCTTCATTAGAATAACTAGGAGCAATTACAACTTCACAAAATAATTTATGAATTTCTGTAGCGGTTTCTGCATCAATTTCTTTATTTGAAATTAAAACACCTCCAAAAGCAGAAGTTGGATCACCAGCTAAAGCATCTGTATAAGCTTGTTTTAAAGTTGTTCTTTGTGCTAATCCACAGGCATTATTATGCTTTAAAATTGCAAAAGTTGGGGCATCATTTTTAAATTCGTTCATTAAATTTATGGCAGCATCAACATCCAATAAATTATTATATGAAAGTTCTTTACCGTGTAATTTTTCAAATAAAGCATCCAAATCTCCAAAAAAGTAACCTTTTTGATGAGGGTTTTCTCCATATCTTAATATTGAAGCATTGTCAAAACTTTCTCTAAAAGCCAATTCGTTTTTATTTAAATACTTAAAAATAGCACTATCATAATGACTAGAAACTGCAAAAGATTTTGCAGCGAAACTTTTACGTTCTTCTATAGTAGTTGCTCCATTTCCTTTGGAAATAATTTCTAAAAACTCATTGTATTGATTCATAGATGAAACGCAAATAACATCTTTAAAGTTTTTTGCAGCAGCTCTAATTAAAGAAATTCCACCGATATCAATTTTTTCAATAATATCTTGTTCTGGAGCGCCGCTCGCAACTGTTTTTTCAAAAGGGTACAAGTCAACAATTACAATATCTAATTCAGGAATTTCATATTCTCCAAGTTGTGATATGTCATTTTTATTTTCTCTTCTGGCTAAAATTCCTCCAAAAACTTTTGGATGTAAGGTTTTAACGCGACCGCCTAAAATAGATGGGTATGATGTTAAATCTTCTACAGGAATAACATCTATTCCTAAATTTTTTATAAAACTTTCAGTTCCACCAGTAGAATAAATGGTAACTCCAAGGTTGTTTAATTTTTTAACAATTGGCTCTAATCCATCTTTGTGGAATACAGAAATTAATGCAGATGTTGCTTTTTTAGTAGTGGTCATAAGTAGTATTGTTGCTGTTGCGCAAAGCTAATAATTATCAATAGTTTATACAATATAAATTACACTGAATTTTAGAGATTTTTAAATGCTAATGGGACATCAATTTTTTTATTGATAAATGATAATTAACAATACAGTTTATATTAATTCCATTTTTCTTTTACAACCAATTTTAATAAATGTTCAAGATCTTTTGTAAATAGATTTATGATACTGAATCGATAATAATTTGTAATTTTAGGGAAAAATAATTTTCTTTTAGTGCAAAATAATAAAACAGTTATAATTTTTCTAGCTAAGTTTTTTGGAACTTATATGCTGTTGTTTTTATTATACTCTTCTTACTTATCAAAAAACCAAACAACAGCTGCCTTTTTTGCTTGTACGCCTATTACAAAAACTGTAGCTGAGCAATCTCAATACTTATTAAACTTGGTAGGATTCGATGCAAAGATTGAACAGCATGCTTCAGAATTGTCTATAAAATTATTTATTAATAGTATGTATGTTGCAAGGGTTGTTGAAGGATGCAACGCTGTAAGCATAATAATTTTATTTATTGCGTTTATTGTAGCTTTTGCAAGTGGATTTAAAAAAACAGCATTGTATATTTTATTTGGAAGTTTAATTATCTACATTATAAATATTGTTAGAATAGCGATAATTGCATTGGCAATTTACAAGTATCCAGCTTATGAAAATGTTTTACACGCCATAATTTTTCCAAGTATAATTTATGGAATCACATTTTTACTTTGGTTTATTTGGATTCAGAAATTTTCAAAATTAAAAGAATGAAAAAAAGCACAAGCGCAGTTTTAATTATAATTCTTCTAGCAATGTTAGTTGGAATTAGAGCTTTTTTAGAGCCTTTTTTTTACGACCCATTAATTACTTATTTTAAAAATGAGTCTTTAACTAAAACACTTCCAGAATTAAACTTAAGTCATTATTTTTTGAATCTTCTTTTAAGATATGCATTAAATTCAATAGTATCTTTAGCTATTATTTATTTAATTTTCAGGAATATAAAGACCGTTTTCTTTTCACTAAAATTTTATGTGATTTCATTTCTAGGGTTATGTCTGGTACTATTTATTTTATTAAATTTTGAAGATTTGGCCAATAACTTACTCATTTTTTATGTGAGACGATTTTTAATTCAGCCATTATTTCTTTTTATATTAGTATTTGCTTTTTATTATCAAAAACTTCAAAATAAAAAAATACAAAATCAGTAATTTTTAGTAATTTAGTCGACTTATAGTTCATTAAACTAATTTTATTAAATAAATCTAATAACAAACAACATGAAAAAAACAATTCTAATTTTATCTGCAATTTTTTCTTTTGCAGTGCTGTTTACCGCTTGTAAAGAAACAAAAAAAGAAGACGCTAAAATGGAATCACACGAAGGTCACGACCATTCTAGTGAAGAAATGGCTTCTAAAGATATTTACCAATGTCCAATGGATTGTGAAAAAGGGAAAACTTATGAAGAAACAGGTTCTTGTCCAGTATGTAAAATGGATTTAAAAACAAAAGCAGTAGATTCTGATGTTAAACACGCCGAAGGTTGCAAATGTATTGAAGGTGGAGAATGCAAATGTGAAGACGGAAAATGTACTTGCCAAAAAGAAATGGCGAAAATGGAAAAAGAATGCACAATGTGCGAACCTGGTTCTTGCGATTGTAAGGCCTAATTCTAGGATTATAAAAATTTAAAAGGCTGTTTAAAAATTTAAATTTTTAAACAGCCTTTTTTTGATTTGACTTTTGATATACAAGTATTTATCCCATTTTTTATTGCCTAAACCGCAATGAAATCCCACACATCTAGGTAATATTCCAAAAAAAATTAACCAAAAAAACCTCCAAGTATCGCAACTATTGCTAGACTACCAACTAATAAACTTAAAAGTGCAATTCCAATTACAGATAGTCCAGTTGACTTGCCTTTACTTTGTAAATGAATATCTTTTGTTAAATCTTCCGTTAATAAAATTTGTACATATTTATTACTTGAATTTTCATTAATTATATGTTCTAACAAATCATTAGCAGCTTTTGAGTTTTTCTTTACTACTCCATAATAAGTTCCTTCTTCTTTTTTAATATTTTCTAATTTGTAAGTATCATTAGAATTGGTTTTAATTTTAACTCTGCCAGGGTATTGTGCAGCATCTTCAATTGTTACTGATTTAGAATTATATACTCTACAATTTTGAAATAAAAATAATATGCATATGAAAAAAGTTAAATATTTTAGTTTTGATTTTTTCATTGGAAAGATTGTTAGTGTTTAGTGAGTATTAAATTGTTATTTTTTCAACATATGTAAAGATTTGTTCACTTTATTTTAAAAAATATAACTTATTAAAATGTAATTATTAATCTTGACAAGGTAAACTAAATTATATGATAAATTGATTTTACTTTAAGAAAGCTAAATATTAATCAATTAGAAGTTAAGTATTTGGATGAAATTTGATTAAAAAAAAGGGAACTACAATTAAGTAATTCCCTTTTTAATATTATACGTTAAACTAGTATTAAGCCAACTCTACAAACAAACCTTCATCGGTATTATTAACTTTTGCTAGATTGTGTTTTGTTAATCCTTTTATAGTTTTATCCCATTTTTTGTTACTTAAACCACTTTGAGTTTTTAATGCTGGCAAGTCAATTTTTTCTACTTTTTTAAGAATTTCAAAAACAGCTTTTTCGTCATCGTTTAATTCTATTGAAGGAGCTTTTTTCTCAGGTTTCATTTGTGGGAAGAAAAGAACTTCTTGTATAGATGCATTATTTGTCATAAACATAGTTAAACGGTCAATTCCAATTCCAATACCAGATGTTGGAGGCATACCATATTCTAATGCTCTTATAAAGTCTTGATCTATAAACATAGCTTCATCATCGCCTTTTGCGGATAATTTCATCTGATCTTCAAAGCGTTCTCGTTGATCTATTGGGTCGTTTAACTCTGAATAAGCGTTTGCTAATTCTTTTCCGTTAACCATTAATTCAAAACGTTCTGTTAAATCTGGGTTTGTGCGGTGTTCTTTTGTTAACGGACTCATTTCCTTTGGATAATCCGTAATAAATGTTGGTTGAATGTATAGGTGTTCACATTTTTCACCGAATAATTCATCAATTAATTTACCAACACCCATTGTTTCATCCACTTCAAGTCCAACTTTTCTACAAACATCTCTTAATTCAACTTCGCCCATACCTGCAACATCATATCCAGTATGAATTTTAATAGCTTCTAAAATTGGAACTCTTGGATAAGGCGCTTTAAAACTTACTTTATTTTCTCCAATTTGTACTTCTGTTGTTCCATTGGTATCAATTGCAATTTTTTCAAGTAGTTCTTCAGTCATATTCATCATCCAGTTGTAATCTTTGTACGCAACATATAATTCCATTACCGTAAACTCTGGATTGTGAGTTCTGTCCATTCCTTCATTTCTAAAGTCTTTTGCAAATTCGTAAACGGCATCAAAACCACCAACAATTAACCTTTTTAAGTATAGTTCGTTAGCAATACGCAAATACAACGGCATATCTAATGCGTTATGATGTGTCATAAATGGTCTTGCTGCTGCACCACCAGGAATTGGTTGTAAAATAGGAGTTTCAACTTCCAAATATCCTTTTTTATTAAAAAATTCACGCATAGAATTTGTGATTTTTGTACGTTTAATAAACGTTTCTTTAACGTGATCGTTTACAATTAAATCTACATAACGACGACGGTAGCGCTGTTCTGCATCAGAAAACGCATCGTGTACTTTTCCATCAGCATCTGTTTTTACAACTGGAAGTGGACGTAAACTTTTAGAAAGAAGGGTTAATTCTTTAACGTTTACAGAAACTTCACCAACTTTTGTTTTGAAAACGTCACCTCTTACGCCAATAATATCACCCATATCCAATAATTTTTTGAATACAGTATTGTACATTGTTGGGTCTTCTTCTGAAGAAATTTCGTCTCTGTTTATGTAAATTTGCATGCGTCCAGATGCGTCTTTTAACTCGGCAAAAGAAGCTTTACCCATAATTCTTCGACTCATCATTCTACCAGCTAAAATAACTTCTTTACCTTCAAAAGAGTTAAAGTTAGAAGTGATTTCCTTAACGGTTGCAGTAGTTTTAAACTCTTCTGCTGGATATGGATTAATACCTAATTCACGTAGTTTCTGTAAAGATTCTCTTCTAACTATTTCAAGTGGTGATAATTGCATGATGCTATATTTATGATTTATTTTTTATTTAGTGTTTGCTTGGAAACAGACGGTTTTTACAAATTGTATAAATTTTGAGAGATATGTTGCTTTTCTTTCTTTAGGAGATGCCTAAGCATCAGCCGACAAGTAAAAAAGTGAAATAGGCTCAAAAGAATCAATTTTAATTCTGCTGTGTTTTCCTGCCAGATACTATTTTTGGTGTGCAAAGATACAATCAATTAAGAAATAACAGTAATTTAGAAAGAAAAAGAATATTGAATTTAAAATCAAATTAAAATTTATATATTTGCGTATCGCATTTTTTGCGATAGTTGTGTTGTAATGACGTTAAACGTCATAGGTTTTAAACCGATGGAAAGCTTCCCGAAAAACCGGGACGCTTTTTTTATGCCTTTTTTACGTCAAATATCTCCTTGTTTCACTTTTTTTCTTTTCGCATTAAATTGCCAACTCACCTCTATGAGGTTTTAAAGCATCTCTGTAGGTTTTCATATCAATTTCATCTACAATAATAAAGGCAATAGAATGCATTTCTGAAAAGAACGTAACATTAATTTCGTAATAATGTAGTTGTTTAATTTTGGCATATTCTTTTAAATGAATACAATGATGTTCGGCAGTTTTTTGTGATGCAGGACCTTTAAAATCCCAAATCAATTTTAGTTTTCTATTCAAAATATATGCTATTTATGACTGATATAGACTAATAATTCTCCATTATCAAAAGCAATAAAAACGCTTTCTTCAATAGCAATATTGCGTGTTCCAATACGTTCTCCAAAAGATAAAGTTTCATTATTAAGCGGAAACTTAAGTCCTTTTGTAACAATTCCATTTGCGGTTGGAAAAGGAATTAATGAAATATTTTTCCCTTTAACATTGTTGATTACAATACTTTCTTCAATAAAAAGATATTTCCCAAAATCATCAAAAAAAGAAATGGTTAAACCCATTTTCCATTGCAATGCTGTACTTATATTTCCTAAAAAATGATCGTGTTCTTTACCGCTTCCGCCATAAACATCTACGTGCGAAAAACCACGGTGTTTTAGAATTTGTAAGGCTTTTTCAAAATCTGTAAATTCTTGATTTGGAGTTTTTATAACTTCAACAGTTGTTGGGATAGTGTTTATAGAATCAAAGTCTCCCGTAACTAAATCGGGAACTATATTGATAGCTTCAAAATGATTGTAGGCACCGTCTATTGCGCAAACAATATCATACTTAGTTAGGTTTGGAAGGGAGGAAGGTTCCGAGCCATTGAGAAGAATAAATGCTTTTTTCGTTTTCATAGACAGCAAAAATAGCAAAAAAGACTTATAAATTAACGAAGTGGTTACAATTTAGATTGAATTTCAATAATTCTTTTTTTATGAGTGTCATTTCCGCTTAGTT
>NZ_JBFLKT010000369.1:0-2507 GCF_040883305.1 Lutibacter sp. | reverse complement strand
TCTGAAAATTTCATTTTTTGGCAGGTGTGCTAATTTTTTTTGCAAATGCTTACTAACATTTACTTTATTTGAAATAAGACCTGGTACATCTTTAAACACACCATTGTTAATTCGCTGAAGTACATAACTAGTACCATCAGCTGTTTTAACCAAATACGTATCATTAATATGACCAGATGCTAATTCTGAATACGATAAAAATTCTGAATTATGATTAAACTGATTAAATGCTTCTTGTAATTGATGTATTTTGTTCATTTTACCAAAGTTTAGAGGGATAGCTATTATTTTTTTGCAAAAGTTCAATTTCTTTTTGAACTATTTCTTTATCTTCTTTGTATGTAACTCCAAACCATTTTGCATCTGATTTTAATACTTCAACGGTTGCTTTTCCAGATTTTAAAATTTCATTTACAATTAATGGAATAAAAAACTCTGCTTTTAAGTTTCCTATATTTTCTTCTAGAAACTCTTCAAAAAGTAGTGTTCCAAAATTGAAACATTTTGGTGTAAATCCCCAAAAATTCATAGAAACCATTGTTTCACCATCTATGGGAACAAATACGCCATTTTCATCTTTTCTAATGAGGTGGTTATTAACTTTCTCTATATGAACTCTTTCAGTTACATCCGTTAAAAAACCATCTTTACTAACCTGGCATTCTCCTCTTGAAACAAAACCATGGTCTGAAACGGTATTTTTTAACAAATATCCCATCATATTAAAATGGTACGAATCCGGATTGATTTCAACTAATTCTTTAGCCATTATTTCAAAGGCTTCTTTTCCATAAAAATCATCGGCATTTATAATTGCAAAGTTTTCCTTCACAACATCTTTCACCATTAAAAGTGCATGACCAGTTCCCCAAGGTTTGGTTCTTCCAGGGTTTTGAAATTTTTCTGGAACATCCTCAATTTCTTGAAAAACATAAGCAACTTCTGCTTTTCCTTCCAATTTTTTATCGAAAATAGCTTTAAAATCTTTTTCAAAACTTTTTCTAATTATAAATACAAATTTTCCAAATCCCGCTTGTAAAGCATCATAAATTGAAAAATCTATAATTGTTGCTCCTTCTGGAGTAAAAGCATCAAGCTGTTTCAACCCTCCATAACGGCTTCCCATTCCGGCAGCTAAAATTACCAAAGTTGGCTTTAAATTGTTTGTTTTCAATATATTATATTTTTAAATATTTACATTAAATACATCCTGCTTTAATAAAACATTGTGCTAATTTATAAATGAATTTTGAAATATCAAAGGAAAAATAATAAAAATGTGTTCGAACACACAAAATCTATGTTATCGAACACATTACTTATTTCATATCATAAAGTTTTCTATATTTGTAACATGAAAAAATATACGATTAAAGATATTGCTCAACTTGCAGGTGTTTCAAAAGGAACTGTTGATAGAGTTTTACATAAGCGTGGAAAAGTTTCAGAAATTGCTTTAGAAAAAGTAACAAAAATTTTAAATGAAATTGATTACAAACCAAACCCAATTGCTAAGAATTTAAAAATTAATAAAATTTATAAACTTGCTGTTGTTTTACCCGACGCTCAGAAAGATTCTTATTGGGAACCTTGTTCGGGTGCAATAAAAGAGGCAGAAAATGAGTTTCAACATTTTGGTATTGAATTTAATAAATTTGTTTTTGATGAATCTGAAACAAGTTCTTTTATAGAGACTTCTCTAACTGTTATTGCAACCAAACCTGATGCTATTTTAATGGTTCCATTATTTCAGAAAGAAGCTATAAATATTGTTGCAAAATGCAATGAAAAAAATATAAAAGTATCCATATTTAATAATTATATAGATTCCAACCATTCAAATAATTTTATTGGTCAGGATTTATATCAAAGTGGAAGAGTTGCTGCAAGATTGATGGATATGATTCTAAAAAAAGGTACTATTGGAATTGTACATATTGACGAAGATTATCAGAACGCAACACACTTGCAAGAAAAAGAAAAAGGATTTAGAAGTTACTTTAGCTCCTTAAACAATTCAGATTATAACATAACCACTGTTAATTTAAGTTATAAAAAATCTGAAAGCTTTAATACTTCACTACTTACATTTTTGGATCAAAATCCAAGTATTAACGGAATTTTTGTTACCATTTCTAAGTCGTATGTGGTTGTTGAAGCATTAAAAGAAAGAGCAGATACTATTGCAATAGTTGGATACGACTTGGTTAAAAAAAATATTGATTATTTAAAACAAGGACAAATTGATTTCTTAATTCATCAAAAACCAAAACAACAAGTTTATATGGGGTTGCATTATTTAGCAGAATATTTTTTATTTGATAAAGAAATACCTTCACAATTATTGCTACCAATTGACATTGTTACTTCTGAAAATATTGATGGTTACTTAAAATAAGTTTAAATAAAAAAGCCTTTGAAATTATATAATTTCAATTAAAAATTCATAAAGTTGAGTTTTGAAACTTTTATATTTTTGATTAAACTCAAAAATTTCTTTTACTAAG
>NZ_JBFLKT010000368.1:0-9839 GCF_040883305.1 Lutibacter sp. | reverse complement strand
TTTGCTTTTGTTAAAAAATCAGGTGCAAATTGGGGTCATTTTTCTTCTAACAGAGAATTAGGAAAAGGAGATGATGATATTTATTATTTTGAAGAACTAGCTCCAGATGAACTTGATTGTAATCAATTAGTTGAAGGTTTAGTTAGAGAAAAAGAAACAGGAGCTTTAATGCCAGGAGCCTTAGTTGTTTTATATGGAAAAGATGGTGAGAAAATTGAAAGTGTAATTGCAGATAAGTATGCATCATTTACTTTTAAATTAGACTGTAAAACACCTTATAAAGTTGTGGCTTCAAAAGAAAATTATGATAAAGATTTCGAGGAATTCGAAACATCAGATGTAAGAGATTTAGAACTTGCTATTGGGTTAACACTAACTCCAAGTGAATTTATTGTTGTTCGAGGTAAGTTAATGGTAAATATAAACCCAATTTATTTTGATTTAGATAAATCATTTATCAGAAAAGATGCAGCTATTGAATTAGAAAAAGTTGTAAGAGTAATGCAGAAGTATCCTAAAATAAAGATAGCTTCAGGATCTCATACAGATAGCCGCGCAACAGATAGTTATAATATGAAATTATCTGATCGCAGAGCAAAATCATCTATAGAATGGATAATTTCAAAAGGAATTGATCCTGCTAGAATTACAGGAAAAGGTTATGGAGAAACGCAACTTGTTAATAAATGCTCAGATGGTGTTAAATGTTCTGAAGCAGAACACCAATTAAATAGAAGAACAGAATTTATAATTGTAAACCCAGAAGCGGTAAATCAATAATTAGCTTATTCTTTAACTACAAAATGCCACAATTAATTGTGGCATTTTGTAGTTAAAGATGTTTCGTTTTTTAGTTTTAAAACAAAAAAATAAGATGTGGTTTTTTTCCAATATAAAATTTTTAAGAACTGCCAAACTAATAGTCCTATATTGAATTCAGAAAAAAGAAATTGGTGATTAAAATTCAATTTCTTTTGATTGGGATAAATATTGTTAGAGAAGAAGTATCTACAAAATAAAAGAATTGAATTTGTAATTGAAAATCCAGAAGTTATAGATTAATTATATAATTCTTCTATAAATACTCTTAGTTTTTCTCCGTGAAGATTGCTTGCAATAATTTTTCCATTAGGGTCTATCAAAAAATTTGTTGGTAATGAAGTTATTCCATATTCAATAGCAATAGCAGTTTTAAAACCTTCAACAGTTGAAACATTTGTCCAAATTCTATTATCTGTTTTTAGTGCCTTTAACCAACGTTCTTTATTAGAATCTAAAGAGATGCTGTAAATATTAAAACCTTTAGAATTGTAGTTAGAATATAAACTATTTAGCAAACTACTTTCTGTTCTGCACGGCGGACACCAACTTGCCCAAAAATCGATTAAAGTGTACGTACCTTTTATGGAATCTAATGCAATACGATTATTAAATTGATCTGGCATTTTAATTGTTGTAAAGGTATTTCCAATACTTGTTTTTTTAAGAAGTTGCACTCTTTCAAGTAGTTTTTTTGTAATTTCTAAATTAGGATGTACTTCTTCAAAATTAGTTACTATTTGGTCTAAAACGGCTAAATTTTCATTATTCCAACGGATTGAGGTTGGATAAATAGCAATAGAAGTTCCCATGTTGTCTTTTACAAATTGGATCAATTCATTTAAATGAATTTTATAATTTTCTACTTCAAAAGTTCTTAATTTAGTAATAATATGACCGTTCCCTTGTTGAGTTTTTAACTTTTTTATACTGTCTCGAACAGTTGTAACCAATCTTTTTAATGATGCTTTTCTAAAGGATTCATAATCGGTTAATAATTGAGTATCGTTAGATCCTGAAACTGTTAAATCTTCGATTGTATTCCCTTTTATTTCTATATGTTGATCTTTATCAATATCAAGTTGAAGTGTTTTTTTGTTATCAAAAGTTAAGTTATAGAGGTTTGGTTCTAAAAAATAAACAGCATTAAATTTTCCTCGTTTATTAACTTTTAAGGTATCAATTAGTATTGTTTTATTAGTTTGAAGATCTTCTAGTTGAGATAGTAATATATAATCAGTTTCTAAATTAGAAATACTTCCAGAAATAATAAATGAATTGCTGTTTTTAGGAGAACAACTGTTGAAAATTATGAATATAAATGCAATGCTTACGAAATTAAAGATTCTAAATAAGTTCATTAATAAAAAGTTTAATTTCTTTGACGTAAACCTGTGTTTTAACTAACAAAATTATTACGAAATATCTATATCTGTTTCATCTTTAACAACTGTAAAAAAATCTGGAAATAAAGTAGTCGCTAAGTTTTTTACCGGTTCATATAAAATTGAAGTTTCTTTTTGTTCTTCAGAAATAAATGGAATGGTATTATTAAGTTTAGTGAAAACAGATAATAAAATACTTAATATAATTCCTATTTTTAAAGCTCCAAAACCACCACCAAGTATTTTATTTAACAATCCAAGTGAAGCAAAATCAGCAATTTTAGTGAGTAATTTACCTAACAATCCAATTGTTAAAACTATAATTGCAAAGGTAATTGCAAAGGATACAATTGTAATATATCTTTCTTCCCAAGACACACGATCTGCTAAAAAATTACCAATAAAATAAGAGAAGTGAATTGCTCCATAAACACCAGCAATTAAAGCAATAAGTGAAGCCACTTCAACAAATAGGCCTTTAAACAAACCTCTAATAAAACCAAAAAGCAAGAGTGCCGCAATTATAATGTCAAAAGTATTCATAATAATGTTTTTGTAAATATACATGAATGGATTTGTATATTTGCAACCAAACTAAAAATATCAAATGTCTAGAGATCAAAAATTAAAGGAAGATTACGAGCAAATTCTCGAGATTTTAGCAACCAAATTTGGTGAAGGTGAGCAACTTAATGTAGATGCCATTATTTATTTAATTGGAGTACAAGAATTAGGAAAAGGAGCCGTAGAATTTAAAAAAGACGATAAAGTTAACTTAATGCATATTGCAATTTGCAGGTTATTAGAACCTTTTGGTTATTACGAATTTGACTTTTATGATGAGGATGGTTGGCCACATTATAAAGTATTAGAAGAATTGCCACCATTAAAATCTGGTGAACAAACCGTGCTTATAAAAGAAGCTATTGTATTGTATTTTAAAGCTCAGGAATTGATTCCAAATTAGTCTTGTTTATTCTTTTCAAACTTTAATAAATCAAACAACTTTATTTGTTATAATATATAATATTGGATTTTATGCAAAATATTAAAATTACTTATATTTGGTCTGATTTTTTGAATAAATTAATAAAAATAAAATGAAGAAAAAGCTTCTACTCTTACTGTTTTTAATAAATGCAACAATTCAAAGTCAAACTTTTGTAAAAGGAACTATGAGTCCTGAAATTAGCGATTTAGAATATGTAATCTTATACCAACTAAAAGGGGCAAAGCAATTGTATGTTACAAATGTTGATATAAATAATGGCGAATTTAAAATCGATTTTCCCGAAAATTCACCTAAAGGAATGTATCGATTGGTGTATGATATGAACAATGGTGGTTTTGTAGACGTATTATTTACAAATGAATCTATTGAATTGAAATTCGATCCAACATTTCCATCAGGAACATTACAATTTTTAAGTTCAGAAGAAAATATAGTATATGCTAATTATAAAATACAAACTGATAATTTAAAGCAAAAGTTAGATTCTCTTCAATTAGTTTGTTTTAGATTAAAAGATGATTCTACAGCCATTAAATTTACGAGTGAATATTATAAAAAAACACGGCAAAATTATAGAGAAACACAAACTAAATTTGAAGAGAACTCAAAAAATATGTTGGTAAATAATTTTATTAAGGCAAGCAATAAATATTATGCTCCAGAGGTTTTTTCGTCTCCGCAACTATATCTAAATAGTGAAAAAATGCATTATTTTGATACAGTAGATTTTGAAAATACAGTATTGCAAAATTCAATTTTTTATACTGAAAAAATAGTAGATTATGTATTTTATTTAAACCAATCTGATGAAGTTGAGGTCCAAAATAAATTATATATAAATGCTATTAATGAAGTTGTGGATAAAATTGATGAAAATTTTGCGCTAAAAAGTGAAATTTTAACAACATTAATGTACAATTTTTCTCAATTAGAAAATAGTAAACTTATAGATTATATTATTGAAAATTTTTACAATAAACTTCCTCTAGAATACCAAAATTTATCGGATATAGAACAAATTCAGAACTCTGTTAAATTTGCAATAGGAAAAATGGCACCAGATTTTTCTTGGGAAGAAAATGGAAGTGAAAAAAGTTTGTATAAAATAGATAATGCAGCAACTTACATTGTAGTTTTTTGGAGTACAACGTGTTCTCATTGTTTGGTGGAAGTTCCTGAATTATATGAATTTATAAAAGGTAATGACAAGGTTCACGTAATTGCAGTTGCCTTAGAAAACGATGAACTAGGTTTTAATCATTATTCGGGAAAGTTTGAGAAATGGACAAATGTTTTAGGCTTAGAAAAGTGGCAAAATTCCATTGCACGTGCCTATGAAATTTCTTCAACACCTAGTTATTTTGTTTTGGATAGCAATAAAAAAATAATTTCTAAACCTTATGCTTTAGAAGATGTTAAAGAATATATTGAGAAGCATTAAAAACAAATAGGCTGTCTAGAATTTTACTATTTAAACAGCCTAAATTTTTATTTAATGATTACATTGGTGATTGTGTTCATGCTCGTGTTCATGAGTATGAGCACAGGTAATGCCATTATCTAAGATCTCTCCTTTTAAAAAGTTAGTTACAATTTCCTTGGTATTTCCTGTACAACCACGTATTACTTCAATATTAAACTTATTTAATACATTAATTGCACCTTGACCTATTCCGCCAGCCAACATAATAGTAACTCCATGTTCGGATAAAACTTGCGCAATATTAGATTTACATCCGCAACCTTGTTCAGATGCTAATATTTTTGTAGCAACTATGTTAGTTTCTTCTGAAATTGTATAAATTTCATAAAATTCACATTGACCAAAATGATCTTCTATTTGGTTATTTTTAGTAACCGGGATCGCAATTATTTTCATTTTTATTTAATTTTAAATGACTTATTTTTTATCTAATTGTATCAGTTCTTCAGAGTTATTATCACTAACTTTTATGCATTTTATATGATTTTCTTTTTCTTCAACTAGTTTAAAACACCTTTTACATCGGCGCCATTCTTTTTCGAATTTGTAGTTTCCACCATCAATTACAATTGCTTTTCCTTCAACAAATGCTTTTGTAATATTTTTTAACGCTTTATTATAAATTCTGGTTAATGTTGGTCTTGAAACATTCATTAGCACAGCTGCTTCTTTTTGCTGAAGCATTTCGTAATTAACCAACCGAATGCTTTCATATTCTTCAATTGTTAATTGAACAACTTCGAGTTCACATTTTGGAATCCCAAATGGTTTAAAACCTTTCATTTTTGGAGGTTTGTAAACTCTTCTATTTTTTTCGGGTCTTGCCATGTGTTCATCTAAAGTTGAAATTAAAATACAAATATAATGAACCTGCGTTCATAATTCTAACATTATTAATTATATTTGATAAATTTTTTATACGAATGAAAACAAAGATTAATAATTCAATAACCACACAATACAAAGTAGTTTTTTCTAAAATGTTAAATGACCAAAATACGTTGTTTGGAGGTGTTGCAATGCAGTGGATGGACGAGGTTGCCTATATTACGGCAATGCGTTTTACTAGGAGAAAAATGGTTACAGTATCTACGGATAAAATTAAGTTTTTAAAACCTGTTAAATCCGGAGACATTGTTGAAATAATTGGAACTGTTGTAAACGTAGGATTGGCAAAAATTACCATTCAGGTTGAAATATTTACGGAGCAATTGGACTCTGAAATAAAACAAAAAGCCATTCAAGGCTTTTTTGTTTTTGCTGCAATCGATAAAAATAACAAACCAATGCGTATTTAAAAAGTTATTTAAAAGTGTAAAAAAGCATCCTCAAGATGTTCAATTTTAAATGTGTATTGATTTTTTAGAATTGCAATAATATCAAACCGAACTTCAACATCTAAATCTTTTACTGTGACATATTGGTTAATAGCATCAACCAATAATTTAATTTTTTTCTGATTCACAAAATCTTGTGGATTTCCAAAATAATCGCTCGAGCGTGTTTTAACTTCCACTACAGCTAAAATTTCACTTTTTAAAGCAATAATATCTACTTCTGCTTTTTTAAAAAACCAATTTTTTTCAAGTATTTTATACCCGTTTTTTTCTAAGTATTCGACAGCGAGTTCTTCACCTTTTTTACCTAATTCATTATGTGTAGCCATTTTTTTGATTTTAGTAGTAATATTCTGAGTTAAAATAAAGTATTCCAAATATTTCTAAATCTAAAGATAGTATAAACTTTTTACACGGTTATATACTTAGCCAAACAGAAAAAGGCTGTCTAAAAATCTATTTTAGACAGCCTTTTGTATATGTAAATAAATGTTTTACTCACCCATTTTAGCCCAACTGTCACGTAAAGGAACGGTTCTGTTAAAAACCAAATTATTTTCAGTGGTGTCTTTATCAACACAAAAATATCCTAAACGTTGAAATTGAAATCTATCTAATACTTTAGAATTTTTTAGACTAGGTTCAACAAATGCTTCAATAATATTTAAAGAATCTGGATTTATAAACTCTTTAAAATCTTTGTCTTTATTTCCGTCAGGAGCTTCATCTGTAAACAAACGATCGTACACTCTTACTTCTGCTTTTTCGGCGTGTTTTACAGAAACCCAGTGTAATGTTCCTTTAACTTTACGTTTACTAGCTTCTGTTCCACTTCCACTTAAAGAATCTTCATCATAGGTGCAATGTATTTCAGTAACTTCACCGTTTGCATTTTTTACACAGCTTTCAGCTTTAATAATATATGCATTTTTTAAACGCACTTCTTTACCTAATTTTAAACGGAAAAATTTTTTATTTGCTTCTTCTCTAAAATCTTCTTTTTCAATATATATTTCACGACTAAAAGGAACAGCTCTGCTACCAAAACCTTCTTCATAATCGTTATAATTGGCATCTAAAAACTCTTCTTTACCCTCTGGATAGTTGGTGATTATAACTTTAACAGGATCTAAAACAGCCATAACTCGTGGAGCCGTTTTATTTAAATCGTCTTTAATACAGTGCTCTAATAATGCAACATCGGTAACGTTATCTCTTTTTGAGATTCCTGCAGTATCGCTAAATTTTCGAATAGCGTTTGGAGTATAACCACGTCTTCGTAATCCTGATATTGTTGGCATTCTTGGATCATCCCAACCAGTAACAATTTTTTCTTCAACTAATTGTAGTAATTTACGTTTACTCATTACAGTATAACTTAAATTTCTACGTGCAAACTCTCGCTGTTTTGGTCTTAATGGTAGTTTTGAAGCATCAAAAACTTGGTCTACATACCAATCGTATAAATCTCTATGCGATTTAAATTCTAACGTACAAATCGAATGAGAAATTTGCTCTAAATAATCCGATTCACCGTGCGTCCAGTCGTACATTGGGTAAATACACCAATCGTTACCTGTTCTGTGATGATGTTTCTTTAAAATGCGATACATAATTGGATCACGCATATGCATATTGGTATGTTTCATATCAATTTTAGCACGCAACACATGAGAACCTTCTTCTAATTCTCCATTTTTCATTTTCATGAACAACTCCAAGTTTTCTTCAATACTTCTATCTCGGTTTGCACTATTAGTTCCAGGTTCAGTAGGCGTTCCTTTTTGGGTTGCCATTTGTTCTGAAGATTGATTATCTACATACGCTTTTCCTTCTTTAATAAGCATAATAGTCCAATCAAATAATTGTTGAAAATAGTCTGAAGAATACAACTCTTTATCCCATTTAAATCCAAGCCACTCAATATCGTGTTTAATAGCATCTACATATTCTTGCTCTTCTTTTACGGGGTTTGTATCGTCAAAACGTAAATTTACAGGTGCGTTGTAGCGCAATCCCAATCCAAAATTTAAACAAATAGAAGCTGCGTGTCCAATATGTAAATAACCATTTGGCTCAGGCGGGAATCTAAATCGTAATTTATCTTTTGATAATCCGTTTGCTAAATCTTCTTCAATAATTTGTTCAATAAAATTCAGCGACTTTTTTTCTTCACTCATAATTCTAAAATAATAAGCTGCAAAATTATCGATTTTTTTTCGCAATAGCTATAAATAATTAATAGTACAATTGTTTAGTAGTAAAGCTAGATTATAAAAATTTTTAAATTCTAGCCCAATAATTTGGGCGTTCCCTTTCAGGTCGGGCTTTCACTACTCGCTTTTTTAGTTGCAAAAGGCAACAAAAAAGAGCTCAAACACGTCGTTCAATCCCTAACGTAACTTTTGGGTTTTTAGAAATTGTAAATTATTTATAAAAAGGAGTAATTCTAAATTCATAATTCTAAATTTGTAATTCATAATTTAAGAAAAATGGGAGTTATTAAAGTAAAAAATATACGTGTATATGCCTATCACGGTTGTTTGGTTGAAGAAGGGAAAATTGGTTCAGATTATAGAGTAGATTTAGCAGTAAAAGCGAATCTATCTAAATCGGCTATTTCAGACAATCTTGCCGATACCGTTGATTATGTGCATTTGAACAAGATTGTAAAAGAAGAAATGGCAATTAGGTCTAAGCTTTTAGAAGAAGTTGCCAAACGTATTTTAGATCGTATTTTAAATGAAATTGCCATTGTAAAAACTGCTAAAGTTGAAGTTTCTAAAATAAATCCACCAATTGGAGGTAATGTTGCAATGGTTACTATAGAAATGAGCAAGCGTAGAAAATAAATACAAATATTTAATTTTATAGCCGTTTTACAAATCAATAATTAAACAGAGATACAATAATTTCAAAAAAATGTTGCCAACTTATTAAAAATGGTTAAATTTGCAATCCAATTAAGGCGTCGTGGCCGAGTGGCTAGGCTGGGCTCTGCAAAAGCTCCTACAGCGGTTCGAATCCGCTCGACGCCTCTACAAAAACCTAAGTAATCTGCTTAGGTTTTTTTGATTTATTTAACATATAGTTACATAGAAAATCCCGTATCTTTGTAAAACCCATGTACTACAACTTAAAAAGTTTGCCTAGTTAAGGTTTAAGTTGTTATTGTGCAGTTGAAAATTTTAAACGAGAATGACAATTTACCCTATTGAAACAGGAAACTTCAAGTTAGATGGCGGTGCTATGTTTGGAGTAGTTCCAAAAACACTTTGGCAACGCACAAACCCAGCAGATAGTAATAATTTAATAGATATGAGTATGCGAAGCATGCTTATTCAAGACGGAAATCGACTTATTTTAATTGATACAGGAACTGGTAATAAACAATCTGATAAGTTTTTTGGTTATTATTTCCCTTTTGGCGATTTTTCTTTAGACACTTCGTTAGCAAAATACGGTTTTCATAGAGACGATATTACGGATGTTTTTTTAACACATCTACATTTCGACCATTGCGGAGGAGCAATTCAATGGAATAAGGATAGAACAGGTTACGAACCAGCTTTTAAAAATGCTAAATTTTGGTCTAATAAAAACCACTGGCAATGGGCAGTTGAGCCAAATGTTAGAGAAAAAGCTTCCTTTTTAAAAGAGAATATAAATCCAATTGAAGCTAGTGGACAATTAAATTTTGTGAATTTACCAACAGGTGATTTTGCAACAAATACAGCACTTGGTTTCGATATTTTATTTGCAGATGGACATACCGAAAAGCAAATGATTCCACACATTCAATA
>NZ_JBFLKT010000367.1:0-6946 GCF_040883305.1 Lutibacter sp. | reverse complement strand
AATTTTAATTTGAATACCATCTAATGCTTTTCCAACTGTTCCAATTTTAAAACCGTTATTTCTAAAATCGTTAATCGATATTCCTGGCGAAGTTTCTGTCATTCCATAACCTTCATAAATTGGAATTCCTGCAGCTGTAAATAACCTAATGAGTACAGGTTGTAAAGGAGCACTACCAGATACCAAAAATTTAATATTTCCACCTAAAGCTTCTCGCCACTTACTAAACACTATCTTTTTAGCAATATTTAATTGAAAATGGTACCACCAACCATTTTTTTGATAGGGTTCATATCTTTTTCCTAAATCTATAGACCAATAAAACAACAATCGTTTTAAGCCTTTTAACTGACTTCCTTTATCTGCAATTTTATCGTAAATCTTTTCTAATAATCTAGGAACAACAGGGATAAAATGAGGCTGCACTTCTTTTAAATTATCTCCCAACTTATCGATAGATTCTGCAAAATAAATTTCGAAACCCATCATTTGATAATAATATAAAGCAAAACGTTCAAAAATATGACAAACCGGTAAATAACTTAATACTTTGTGCTTATGTGCTTCAAAATCTAACGCTTTGGCACTTACTAAGGTGTTTTCAACAATATTTTTATGGGAGAGCATTACACCTTTTGGTATACCAGTTGTGCCCGAAGTATAAATAATAGTCGCTAAGTTAGAAGCTGCTACCTTTGATTTAAATAAGTCAACCTCAGTTTGATTTTTAGAATTTTCACCTAAATTTAATAGAGAATTCCAACTAGATACAGATGCAATGGTATCAAACGTATAAATGTCTTTTAGCTTGGTGTTTTCTTTTATGATTGCAACTTTATCATATAAAATTTTATCGGATACAAAGCATAAAACAGCATCGGAATGGTTTATAATACATTCGTAATCTTTGGATGCAATAGTAGGGTATAAGGGCACATTTACTGCTCCAATTTGTAAAATTGCAATATCTAAAATGCTCCATTCAACTCTATTATTTGAAGTTACAACTGCAATTTTATCATTTGGTTTTATACCTAATTGCACTAATGCCCTACTAATTTTATTGGCTTGGTCTAAATATTCTTTAGTTGTAGTGGCAACCCACTTAGAATCGACTTTAGAATTAAATATATTTAGTTCAGCATTTTTTTCTAATTGAGAATAGGCAAAATCGAAAAGACGTGTTATTTTAATTGACATAAATAATAATTAAGTTGATGCAAAATAAAAATAAAAATTGAATTCATTTATTTACCCCCTTCCATAAACTTAAATTTTATTAAGTTATGACTTCCTTATTTCTATTATTTTTATTCATTTCTTACGTCTAAAATACTGCCGTTCTTTAACTTGCCTGCAATTTCAAGCTGATAAATTTTTTGGGCAACTTGTTCTGGAGACGATAAATCCCCGTGTTCAAAAAAGTCGATAAAACGCTGTACAGATTTAAAATTTTCCTTAGGTGTGCTCCTTGCCTTTTCTTGCATGTCTGTATCAACAATTCCAGGATAAATGGAAACAATTTTTACACCCTTTTTAATTCCCTTTTGTTCTTTTGAAAGCACTTTTGTCATCATATCAACACCTGCTTTTGACGCACAATACAACGACCAGCTTTCGTAAGGATTTACTGCTGCACCTGAAGAAATATTTAAAATTTTCTTTTTACAGTCCCAACCTTTTGATAATTTTATAAACAACGAGCTTAAAATTAAAGGAGCAATTAAATTTACTCTTATGGTGTAGTCAATTTCTTTAGGAGAAATGTTTTCGATTGTATTTACAGTTCCCAAATCGCCCGCATTATTAATTAAAGTTAATGCTTTAGTGGTATTTTTATCTAAATGAGAAAAAATTTCAGTTACTACACTTTCAATTGTTTCGGTATTACTTAAATCGCATTGGTATTGCTCTACAGCATAAAATTTTTCAATAATACCTCTTGAAATTGAAATGATACGATAGCCATTTTTGTGATATTCTTTTGCCAGTCCCAAACCAAGACCTTTACTTCCTCCAGTAATAATAAGTATTTTTTCCATTTAACGTTTTATGTTTTTTTCATACAGTGCAATCCATTCTTTGGGTGTCATTTTTTGCATTAATGTTGCAATTAATTCAAAGGGGATTTCTTCAGCTTTTTTAAACCGAATACAGCTTTTACCCATATCTAATTTTCTTTTGCAATGTTTGGGATATTCATTTATAAACCAATCATGCAAATCGGGATTTGCATATATTCCTGAATGATACAATGCTATAAAGTTTTTTTGAGAGGCAATATTAACAAAAGGTAATGGTAATTTTGGATCACAATGGTAACCACTTGGGTACATACTTTTAGGAACTAAATAACCAATCATTCCATAACTCATTTGCTCTTCAAACCCGTTTGGTATATTTTCTAAGATAGTTTTTCTTAGTTTTTTAAAATAGGGAATTCTTTCTTCAGGAATCTTGGAAATGTATTCTTCAGGATTTTTGGCTTTAATTTGCATAGTTGTAGTTTTAACTATACTAATATAACTATTTTTTTATTTAATTATAAAATTGCTTTGCTTCATTCCAATAAACATCCATTTCTTCTAGAGACATATCGTGAAGGGATTTATTAATTTTTTTAGCCGCAATTTCTAAATATTGAAACCGATTAATAAATTTTTTGTTGGTACGTTCTAATGCATTTTCCGGATTTACATTTATAAATCGCGCATAATTAATCATAGAAAATAATACATCGCCAAATTCAGCTTCAATATTAGCAGTATTTCCTTTTTTAATTTCTGCATTTAGTTCTGTAAGTTCTTCTTGTACTTTTTCCCAAACTTGTTCGGGTTTTTCCCAATCAAATCCAACTCCTGCAACTTTGTCTTGTATTCTGTTAGCTTTTACCATAGCTGGTAACGATTTGGGAACGCCTTCTAAAACAGATTTTTTGCCTTCATTTAGCTTGAGCTGTTCCCAGTTTTGTTTTACCTCTTTTTCATCTTTAACAATAACATCTCCATAAATATGTGGATGTCTATAAATCAATTTTTCTGAAATTGAATTGGCAACATCTGCAATATCAAAAGTGTCTGTTTCCGAACCAATTTTTGCATAAAAAACGATATGAAGTAATACATCGCCTAATTCTTTTTTGATTTCTTGTAAATCGTTATTAAGAATGGCATCGCCTAATTCATAAGTTTCTTCGATGGTTAAATGACGAAGCGATTGAAAAGTTTGCTTTTTATCCCAAGGACATTTTAAACGCAACTCGTCCATAATGTCTAACAATCGACCAAATGCTTTAAGTTGCTGCTCTCGGGAGTTCATAATTTATGCTTCTTCTGTTTCTTCTTCCTCTTCTTTAATTGCCGTAAAGTCGAAATTTTTTGAAGCTAATAAATTATACCACTGCAATACTTTTTTTATGTTTGAAGTATACACACGTTCTTCGTCAAAATTTGGTAATACTTCTCTAAAATAAGAAGTTAAAGCTTTACCATTTTCTTTATGACTGATAGCTTCTTTACCACCTTCTTTTTCGCCAATACTTTTTAATATGATTCGAAGTGGAACTTCTTCTTCATAGGTATAAATAGCAATTTCGTTTAAGGCACTAATATTATGTGTAACAGTAACTGGAAACTTTTTACCATCTAATAAAGATTCTACAATAATTCCACCTTTAGATTGCGCTTTAATTTCGTACAAACCTGGTTTACCGTTAACAGATACAATATCTTTTAATTCCATTTATTTTATTATTTAGTTGTTTAAACGCTTAAAACGTTTAACTATTTTTTTAAATTATTAACCTTTTTTTATTTCCCCTTCGGGGATTATGGGGCTTTATTTTCTTTTTAATAAGGGAAATTTCATTCTATATTTTGGACTTATTTTCCCTTTCGAAATATTTTCTAATTTCTTTTTTATCAATCGTTTTTTTAATGAGGAAATTTTATCAGTAAATAGAATTCCTTCAATATGGTCGTATTCGTGTTGAAAAACTCTTGCTGCTATTCCTTCAAGAGTTGTTGTATGTTTTTCAAAATTTTCATCTAAATATTCGATAGAAATTTTTTCTAGTCTAAAAACATCTTCATTAATATCTGGAATACTTAAGCAACCTTCATTAAAAGCCCATTCATCACCTTCTTCTTTTATAATTTTAGCATTGATAAATACTTTGTCAAAAGTTGCTAAAAACTCGCGTTCCTCTTCTTCCAACTCATCATCTTCACTAAAAGGGGTGGCATTTATAATGAATAATCGAATCGATTTTCCAATTTGTGGTGCAGCTAAACCAACGCCACTGGCGTTTACCATTGTCTCTTTCATATTTTCAATAAGAATATCTAAATCTGGATAATCTTTATCAATATCAATACCTACTTTTCTTAAAACAGGATCGCCATAAGCTATAATTGGTAAAATCATTTTCTTTTTTTTGGATTGCAAAAGTACAAAAGATTAGATGAATAATAAAATGTTGAGAATTGTAATTTATAAAACCATTAAAATTAACAACCACTTATAGTGCTTTCTCCTTTAAATATAAAGAGCTACTTGTTTTATATAAACTATGAATTTATTGGAAACAAAAAATTTGATTTTTAAAACAAAAAAATAGGTAAGAAAAAGGCAAAATAGTATCAATAGTTTTTTGATTAGTTAATTAATTTTGAAAAATGTATAATTATAAAGTCAAATTATAGTTAGTCTGAATGAGCTAAGTTTGTAATTATAATAAAATTTAAAGAATGAAAGCAACAATAATTAAGATTTTGTGTATTAATACTTTCATTGTTTTATATAAACTGTAAAAAACAAATAACTTCTATTTATCTTAAAAAAACATAAATGGCTGAAATAAAAAAACTATCATTAAAAGAAAAAATTGGCTATGCGTTTGGTGACGGCGCCGCAAATATTGCTTGGCGAGGAGTTGCAACTTTTTTATTTATTTTTTATACAGATGTTTTTGGATTAAGTCCGGTAACAGTTGGAGTATTAATGTTAGTAGCGCGTTTTAGCGATGGAATTAGTGATGTGTTAATGGGAATTATTGGCGATAGAACGAAATCTAAATATGGGAAATTTCGTCCTTGGATTTTATGGACAGCGGTTCCTTTGGCGGCAATTTTATCTTTATTATTTACAAGTCCTGATTTGAGCTCGACGGGAAAAATCATTTATGCATATATAACCTATATATTTTTTACGTTAATATATACAGCTAATAATATTCCTTATGGAGCACTTATGGCTGTTATGACTGGAGATGATAAAGAGAGAACTAGTTTGGGATCTTTTAGAATGGTTGGAGCTTTTGGGGGTGGAATGTTGGTGCAAGGGGCATTACTCTTTTTAGTAGCTTATTTTGGAAATATGAACCCAATTATTAATGTTTCTAAATTAGAAAATGAAAAATTTAGAGTAGAAGTTTCTACTTCTAAAGATGTTGAAAATGTAAATATTAAAACAGAAAATGGAATTGCTGAATTTATTTGGGATGATCCAAAAATGGAATCTAAGGATAACGTTCCAACAAATAAAAAAAGTTTTTCAATGGAAGCAAATAAAGAATATGCTTTTATTGTTGAAGGTGAAAACGGCTTAACGGAAAACAATATTTTTATAATTGATCAAAAAGAAGGGTATAGCAATTCAATGTATTTAATGTCAGTTTTTTTAGCAATTTTAATGTTTATCACTTTTTACACAACTAAAGAAAGAATTCAACCTCCAAGAGCTCAAAAAAACAATTTAAAACAGGATTTTAAAGACTTAATATCTAATAAACCTTGGCTTGTATTATTAGTAATAGGACTATTATTCAATATTTACAATTCTATAAAACAAGGGATTGTAATCATTTATTTTACACATTATTTAAACAATCAATTGTTGGCAGCAACATTTTTGATTGGCTTAATGCTTGCTTCTGTAGCCGGCGCTATGGTAACAGCTCCATTAGGAAAAAAGTTTGGGAAACGTAACTTATTTATTTATGCCTTACTATTTTCTGGAGGTGTGAATGCTTTACTTGCTTTTTGCGGACCTAACGATATTGAGGCAATTTTTGCAATTGGAATCCTATCTGAATTTGCTGCAGCAATGTTTCCAACCTTATTTTTTGTGATGCTTGGCGATGCAGCAGATTATTCAGAATTTAAAAACGGAAGAAGAGCAACAGGACTTATATATTCAGCGGGTTCTTTTGCCACAAAGTTTGGTGGTGGTATTGCAGGAGCAATCATAGGATTAGTGCTAGGTGCATTTCATTATAGCGGACAGGATGCAGGGGCTATAGATGGCGCAATTCCTGGAATAATTATGTTAATGAGTTGGATACCTGCTTTAATTACTTTAGTAGCAGCAGTGTTAATGTTTTTATACCCGCTTACTCAAAAGAAACTTGATGAAATTACTTTAGAGTTAAATACGAGAAGACTAAAAGAACAAAATAATTAAAAAAGATTAAATTTTCACGAAATGAAATACGGACATTTTGACGATATAAATAGAGAATATGTAATTACAAACCCTAAAACTCCATATCCTTGGATTAATTATTTAGGGAATGAGGATTTTTTCTCATTAACTTCAAATACGGGAGGTGGATATACTTTTTATAAAGATGCTAAGTATAGAAGATTAACACGTTATAGATATAATAATGTTCCAATAGATGACGGTGGAAAGTATTTTTACATAAAAGATGGTGATACTGTTTGGTCTCCAACTTGGAAACCAGTAAAAACACAATTAGATAGTTATGAGTGCCGTCACGGTATGAGTTACACTAAATTTAATGGTTCAAAAAATGGAGTTGAAACAGAAGTGTTACAATTTATTCCATTAGGATTTTGGGGTGAAATTCAAAAAGTAAGTATTAAAAATACTTCTTCAGAAGTAAAAAAAATAAAACTATTTTCTTTTATTGAATTTGCACTTT
>NZ_JBFLKT010000366.1:0-6362 GCF_040883305.1 Lutibacter sp. | reverse complement strand
TTTAAACTGCTTGCAATTTTAGCATCTGGAGCAATAATTGGATTGTTATCCTTTTCTAAAGTATTAAAATGGTTATTTAATCATTATAAAAATTTAACATTAGCAGTTTTAACAGGGTTTATTTTAGGATCTTTAAATAAAATTTGGCCTTGGAAAGAAACATTAACTTGGCGTACAAATTCGGAGGGGATAAAAGTTCCTTTTAATGAGCAAAGTATCTCGCCATTTTCGTTTGAAGGAGAATCACAATTTATTATGGCTATAGTATTAGCAATAATTGGTTTTGCAGTAATAATTATTTTAGAACAGGTAGCTAAATTGTCGAATTCAAATTAATTTATGGCAAGAGAACGTAGTTTACTAGATAAATTTTTCCTTTTTTTAAAAGGACTTTCAATGGGAGCCGCCAATAAAGTTCCCGGAGTATCTGGTGGTACAGTTTCTTTTGTTTTAGGTTTTTATGAAGAAATGATATATTCATTCAGAAAAATAAATTACAAAGCTTTTTTATTATTATTTAATGGAAGGTTTAAAAGCTTTTATAACTATACAAATGCAACTTTTTTACTATTGGTTTTTGGCGGAAGTATGTTTAGTTATTTTAGTATATCCTTAGCTTTAGATTATTTATTAGACGCATATGAATTGTATGTCTGGAGCGCATTTTTCGGAATGATATTAGGTTCTATATTTTATATTTCTAAAGATTTTAACAATTGGAATACTAAAAATATAGTGGTAATGATTGTTGGTGTACTGCTTGGTATTGCCATTAGTTTTATGAGCCCAGCAAAAGAAAATGACAACCTTTGGTTTGTTTTTGTTTGTGGAATAATTGGCGTTTCCGGAATGACTCTTCCAGGTTTGTCTGGTTCATTTATACTTATTTTAATGGGGAATTATGTATTATTACTTGT
This sequence comes from Lutibacter sp., assembly GCF_040883305.1. GTDB lineage: Bacteria > Bacteroidota > Bacteroidia > Flavobacteriales > Flavobacteriaceae > Lutibacter. Next base: position 5,445 of record NZ_JBFLKT010000366.1, on the reverse strand, counting down.
AGATTCTGTAGCCGTTTTATTTAAAACTCTTACAGAGATTTTTACAGGAGATTTTAGCTTTATGGATAGCGATGAAAGAATGAGATACTTAAAAATAATTGCCACTTTTACAGGTGGTTCGGCATTTGGCTTGGTTGTTACTTCACATATTTTAGGATATGTTTTAAAACGCTGGCATCAAATGGTAACAGCAGTAATCATTGGTTTTATAGCTGGTTCTTTGGGTATAGTTTGGCCTTGGAAAAAAGAGGTTTATAAAATTGAAAATGGCATTAATTTATTAGACTCCAAAGGAAACAAAGTAATTGAAAATTTTGAAAGGTATTTTCCAGATTTTTCAAATAAAGAAACTTGGATGGCTATACTTTTTATAGGTATTGGAGCAGCAATTATTTTATTGATAGATAAATATGGGGCAGAACGTAAAGAATATATAGATGAATAACCGTACAAAATTTGGTTTGTTAGGGAAAGATATTTCCTATTCTTTTTCAAGAAAATATTTTTCTGAAAAATTTAAAAAATTAGGTTTAACCACCTTAACGTACAGTAATATGGACATTCCTGAGATTGAAGAATTCCCATTTCTGTTGTACCATAAAGAACACGAATATAGAGGTATAAATGTAACCATTCCTTACAAAGAATCGGTTATGCGATATTTAGATGAAATAGATGCGGACGCTAAAAAAATTGGAGCTGTAAATACCATAAAAGTAACAGACGATAATAAATTAGTTGGTTATAATACAGATTATTATGGTTTTTTAAATTCTTTAAAACCATTATTAAAACCGCATCATAAAAAAGCATTAGTTTTAGGAACAGGAGGAGCTTCAAAAGCAATTGCATATGCTTTAGGGAAATTAAATATTGAGTATAAATTTGTTTCAAGAAGGTTGGGTGATAACAATTTTCTGTATTCAGTTTTAAATCAGCAAATAATGGAAGAGTATCCTATAATTATCAATTGTACACCTATTGGAACACATCCAAATATTGAAGATGCTCCAGAGATTCCATACGAATACATTTCAAAAAAACATTTATTATTTGACTTAATTTACAATCCGTCTGAAAGTAAATTTTTGCAAAAAGGAAAAAGTCAAGGAGCTACAATTAAAAATGGTTATGAAATGCTAGAACTTCAAGCTGAAAAATCTTGGAAAATATGGAATTCATAGAAAAAAAACACGGAAATTTAACGCAACTTTTATAGTTTATTTGAATCTTCTATAAAATAGTATTTTGTGATACTATTATTTAAAATTATTAATGAGTATAATTATTGAACCTTAAACATTATAATATGTTAGACCAAGAAGAAAAATTACCAGTACCAGAAAGCAATTCAACAGATTTAACAGATCAATCTAAAGATTCTAAAACAGAAATTAAAGCCGAAATAAAGGCAGAAGTTGAAGCCAAACCAGCAATTGAAATTAAGGAAGAAGCTGAAGCTAAAACTAAAGAAGCCACTACACCAAAAGCAGTTGTTGCAGATGAAAAGAAACCTGAAGTTGCAACAGAAACTAAATCAGAAATTACTTCTGAAACGCCAGTTACATCAGAAATTAAAAAAAGCAGCAATTCGGATAAAGCTTTAGTTGAAATTGATAGTAAAATTGCTGAAAGTTCAGAGGGAAGCGACCATCAGGAAATTGAAATGGAAGATTATGAGAGCTTAAGTTTAGATGAATTAGTTGCAGAATTAGGAAAACTTGTTAAAGAAGGTCAGGTTCAGAGTATAAATAGTAATGTAAATAAAATTAAAAGTATTTTTAATCTAAAGTTCGGTAAACTTTTAAAAACTGAAAAAGAGAAATTTTTAGCTGAAGGAGGAAATATTATAGATTTTCAATATAACAATCCAATAAAATCTACATACAATAGCTTTCTTTATGATTTTAAAATAAAAAGAAACGAATTTTATGCAAATCAAGATGCTAAATTAAATTCTAATTTAGATGAAAAGTTAGAACTTATAGAGAATTTAAAACATTTAATAGATAATGCAGAAGGTGCAACTATGTATAAAATGTTTAAAGATATTCAATCTAAATGGGTGTCAATTGGTCCAATTCCAAGAGCAAAATATAATGACACTTGGAGAACGTATCAACACCATGTAGAACGTTTTTACGATTTATTACATTTAAGTAACGATTTAAGAGATTTAGATTTTAAGCATAATCTTGAAGAAAAACTAAAACTTGTAGATAGAGCTGAAGCATTGGTAAATTTAGAAGATGTTAACGCTGCTTTTAAGGAATTACAGGAACTGCATAAACTTTGGAAAGAAGATATAGGTCCTGTTGCAAGAGAAAACAGAGAAGAGGTTTGGGAACGATTTAGTGAAGCAACTAAAAAAGTACATGACAATCGTCATGAATTTTTTAAGGATATGAAATCGAAATTCGAAGGAAATATTGATAAAAAAATAAAAGTAATAGAGCAAATAGAAGCTATAGATATTTCAAAGAATAACTCTAGAGTAGATTGGCAAAAAAGTATAAAAGAGTTAGAAGTTTTACGCAATAAGTTTTTTAGTATTGGTCAAGTTCCAAGAGCAAAAAGTGATGAAATTTGGTCTAAATTTAAAGATGCAACACGTAAATTTAATGTTGAAAAAAATAAATTCTTTAAAAATATTAAGAAAGATCATTTAGATAATTTAAACCTGAAAAAGGCATTAATTGAAAAGGCAGTTGCTTTAAAAGATAGTGAAGACTGGGATACTACAACTGAGGTAATGAAAAAAATTCAATCCGATTGGAAAAAAATTGGACACGTTCCTAGAAAATATTCAGATAAGCTTTGGAAAGAATTTAAAGATGCTTGTAATCATTATTTTGATAGATTACACAAAAATCAAGATATTGGGAATAAAGAACAAATTGAAGTTTTAAATAAGAAGAAAGATCTTTTAAATACAATTAAAGAAGCGATTGGCGATCCATCTGAAATATCTATTGATACTTTAAATGAATATGTTAGTGATTGGCGAGACCTTGGAAGAGTGCCTTATGAAATGAGACATATAGAAGTTAAATTTAATAAATTATTAGATAAGGTTGTTGACAATAGTGATGCTATTGAACAGCAAGATATAGAAATGATTAAATTTAAAAACTTAGTGAATAGTTATTTAGAACAAAAAAACTATAGAAAGCTAGATTCTGAACAATTATTTATAAGAAAAAAAATAGATGAGACCGTACGTGAGATTCAACAATTAGAAAATAATATTGGATTTATCTCAAACGTGTCGGAGGATAATCCTTTAGTGCAGAATGTTCGTAAACAAATAGATGTTTATAAAGAAAAATTAGATAGTTGGAAAGATAAATTAAACTATTTAAAACAATTGGAAAGTTAAAATAGTCTTTACGAAAATTTTAAAATATGGTTTAAAAAAATAACTATAATACTCAAATATTGTTATTAAAAAAGTCAATTAAATTTAATTGACTTTTTTTTGTAAATTAATAGTGTTGGTATTTTTGGAAGCTTCCTTATAAAGGCTCATAAAATTATTTAATAAATAATTTAAATCAAACCTTTATTATTAGAATTTCTAAACAAATCGGAGAAATGAATAGTACGTTCCTTTTTTAATTTCGAAATAGTTTTTAAAAACAAAAGGGCCGTAATATATGCATCACCAGATGCAGTATGTCTATCATGTTTGGGAATGTTAAATTCTGTAGACAAAACATCTAAATTAAAATGATTGTCTTTTTTACCTGCTAGTTTTTTATATAAAATGCCAGTATCTATGCTTTTGTTTTTTAGTTTGGGTAAATTCATTCTTTTTAAACAAGCATTTATCATTTCAATATCAAAAGCAGCATGGTGCGCTACTAGAACAGCATTTCCTAAGTGTTTAATAAATTTTTCAAGCCCCTCTTTTTCAGAATATTTTTTAAGGTTTCCATCTTTAAGAATTCCGTGAATTTCAACAGTTTCAGCCTTAAATTCGTCTTGTTTTAAATAGATTTCGAAACTGTCGGCAATATCAATTGTATTGCTAAGAATGGTAACTGTGCCAATTGACAAAATTCTATCGTTCAAAATATCTAAACCAGTAGTTTCAGTATCAAAAACTACAAATCGTGTAGTTTCAATAGTTTTTGTTGGTTTTTGTTTGAAGGTATTTAAATATTCCTTCCAAAATTCTGGATATTTTTTATTTCTAAAGAGGTTGAACATTTATGGTTTTGAAAAAATATAAGTTGCTGTATAAAATTACAGAATCCTTATTTAAAAGAAGCACTATTAATAATTTTATTTTAAGTCAATTTTTATCAAATACTATGTTAAAATATAACTCCGCTTAGCAGTTAATACTGAGCGGAGTTAAAATAAATCTCTTTCTTAGCAATTTATTTTATTGTACTGAAAAATCAAATACGGTATTATTATTTCCACCTTGTGGAACTGTTCCACTATATATAAACGCATATTCGCCTGATTTTAAATAATCAAGAGGAATAACTTTAAAGCTGTTGTTTCCTGTATTTTCAATTTTAAAAGGAATTGAATTGTCTCCTCCAACACCAGCTTGCGCATTTCCTAAACCATCAACTTTTCCAGTTACTAATTCTCGTTGATTTTTACTTCGTTTAACATTTAACTCTAATAATATAAATTCATTAGGAGAACTAGCCGTTTGAAACCACCAGTTTTTAGTTAAACCTTCACTTGCAACAACATTTGAAAAATAAAAATTGAATTCTTGTGTTGTAACTTTATTATTTGATCGCTCATTGGGTATGTACGATTTGCTTTTTGCAGAAACAATTCCAGCTGTAAGAGCAGATGTTAAAGAATTTGATTTATTTCCAGAAAACATACTTGGATAAATTGCCATTTCTTCATCACCATTAAAATAATAGATTCCAACTTTTGCTACAGTTTTAGATTTTTGAATCATTAATGTTAGAATATTTGGCGGTACATTTAAGCTTTTCAACCGTTTTAATTCTTTTAAGGAAGTATCAAATTCCACAGGTGAAGAGTTTATTTTAGATGCTACAACTTCTGTATCAAAACCTAAATCTATTAAATCTATAACTGATTGATTTGTTATTGTTTCTTGGGATTGAATTACATTAAAACCTAATAAAAAGGCAACTAGTAGTATTTTTTTCATTTCTTTAGAAATTTTAAATTATTAATCTCAAAAATGCACCCATCTTAAATTTTGACCAATAAAAAATGAAAATATGGGATATTCTAGTGGTAATCTCTTGATTTAATTGCTCGATTATTTTATTTATTATTTAATAAGAGAAATCACGTCATTTGATATTTTAGTACCTAAGGTATTTATTACCGTATTAACCAAAACTGTTTTACTAGGATAAGATTTTTCACCAGAATCATAATGAGAAGGAGCACTAGCAGCTCGTTTATCTCCTAAAAAGGTTGTCCAATTATTCT
>NZ_JBFLKT010000365.1:0-10529 GCF_040883305.1 Lutibacter sp. | reverse complement strand
GTTTCTGGTGAAGAAAGCCAGAGTCAAATAAAAATGCGTGCAGAGCGACTTCAAGTTAAAAATACAAATTGCCTTATTTTAACGGAAACAAATACACAGCATATTTTTAAAGCTATTGAAGAATTACAGCCAGAAGTTGTTGTAATAGATTCAATACAAACATTATATACCGAGTATATTGAAGCTTCGCCTGGCTCTATTTCTCAAATTAGAGAAACAACTGCTGAACTTATAAAATTTGCAAAAGAAACAGCTACACCAGTGCTATTAATTGGCCATATTACCAAAGATGGAAATATTGCAGGTCCAAAAATATTAGAACATATGGTAGATGTTGTGTTACAATTTGAAGGCGACAGAAACCATACATATAGAATTTTACGTGCCAATAAAAATCGTTTTGGTTCTACAGCTGAACTTGGTATTTACGAAATGCAAAATATTGGTTTAAGAGAAGTTGAAAATCCTTCAGAAATATTAATTTCACAAAAAGAAGACGATTTAAGCGGTACTGCAATTGCCGCAACTTTAGAAGGAATGAGGCCTTTAATGATAGAAGTTCAAGCGTTGGTAAGTACAGCAGTTTATGGTACACCACAGCGTTCCGCAACAGGTTACGATCTTAAAAGATTAAATATGTTATTGGCTGTTTTAGAAAAACGCGCTGGTTTTAGATTGGGAGCAAAAGATGTGTTTTTAAATATTGCAGGAGGTATAAAAGTAGATGATCCTGCCATTGATTTGGCAGTTATAAGCGCCATTTTATCTTCAAACGAAGATGAAGCTATTCCACAAGATTTTTGTTTTGCTGCAGAAATAGGTTTGGCAGGTGAAATACGCGCAATAAATAGAGTAGAGCAACGCATTTTAGAAGCGGAAAAATTAGGATTTAACAAGATATTTATCTCAAAATTCAATAAAATAAGCTCAAAACCATATGCCATAAAGATTGTAAGAGTAGCAAAAGTTGAAGATATTTATGCTAATTTATTTGCATAAAAAAGCATCCTATTTCTTTTTTTAGAAAGGAAATAGGATGCAGTAAATATTGTAAGATTAAGGGTGCTTACTTTTTATTCACCTTTAAAATATATTTTTCTAAAGCCATAGTCATAGAAGGAGTTTCAGGCGTTGGTGCTTCAATGGTGCATTTTAAACCTGCCTCTGTAGCAGCTTTTACAGTTGAATTGCCAAATACAGCAATACGGGTATCATTTTGCTTGAAATTTGGGAAATTTTGAAATAACGAATCTATTCCTGAAGGTGAAAAGAACACCAAAATGTCGTAAAAAACATTTTCTAAATTAGATAAATCGCTAACAACTGTTTTAAACAATGTGGCTCTAGTCCAATTAACTCCAAGTTCATTTAAAGTTTCTGGAATAATTTCTTTTAATTTATCAGATGAAGGAAGTAAAAACTTTTCATCTTTATATTTTTTTATAATACTTGATAATTCTGGGAATGTACGTTTTCCAACATAAATTTTACGTTTACGATATACAACATATTTTTGTAAATAGAAAGCAACAGCTTCAGATTGGCAAAAATATTTCATTGAATCTGGAACAGTAAAACGCATTTCTTCTGCCACTCTAAAAAAATGATCAACAGCATTTCTACTGGTTAAAATAATTGCGGTATAGTTTCTTAAATCAATTTTTTGAGTACGTACTTCTTTTGCAGAAACACTTTCAACATGTATAAAAGGTACAAAATCAATTTTAACTTTTTGCTTGTCAATTAAATCTGAATAAGGAGAATTTTCGGTCTTTGGAGCTGGCTGAGAAACCAAAATTGTTTTCACTTTCATAAACTTCAATTTTGTGCTTAAATAGTTAATTTTAAAATAATTACTAAGGGTACGATTTCAAGGACGCAAAGGTACAAAATAAAATAAAACAAGTTATTAAATACCAGCTTTTTATTATTTACTATTAATAAAACGTACCTAATTACTATTAAAACAACAAAAATAATTAATGTGATTTTTAGTAATATATTTTCAAAATATTTTGAATAAGATGTTAAGACTAAAAGAGGTAATATCCATAAAATCAGATTGTTAAAATAATTAATTTTTTCGAAAAAAATTTTTTTATGAAGTTTTTCTAAATTAAAAATAACTGAAAAAATATTCCCAATTAAAAAACGAATCAAGAAGTAAAACCCTATCCCAAATGCAATTTTTATGAATAAATCGAGGTCGTTAGTTTTGGTATTTACATTAAAAATGGGTGTTATAAAGTAAAATAAAAGCGAAAGACTTATTAGTTGTATAACAAAAGAAAGTAATTGATAAAGATTAAAAAAGGTGTTTTTTTCTTTATTAAAATAACTAACTAACTTGTTTTTTTTAAAGAAAAATATACTTGTATGTAATTGTCTATTTCCAAATAATTTTTTTTGAACAACTAATACAACAAGTATTATTAAAAAAGCAATGGTAATCCAATCACTATCTTGACGTATTATATTTTCTGCTTCAATCATTAAGTAAGTTCGTTATTTTATGACAAAATTAGTGATTAATTGTTTTATCTTTGCTGCAAAATTGATCTATATGTCCAACACACTGGTAATAATACCAACGTTTAATGAAAAGGAAAATATTGAAGCAATAATTAGAGCTGTATTTAATCAGGAAATGCAATTTGATATTCTGGTTGTAGATGATAATTCACCAGACGGGACAAGTGGTATTGTTGAAAATTTACAAAAAGAGTTTAAACAGCTATTTTTAGAAGTAAGAACCGAGAAACAAGGATTAGGAACTGCTTATATTCACGGTTTTAAGTGGGCTTTAGATAGAAAATACGATTATATTATTGAAATGGATGCAGATTTTTCGCACAATCCAGAAGATTTAATAAAATTGTATAATGCGTGTGCAAATGAAGGTGCGGATTTCTCTATTGGATCGAGATATTTAAATAATAAAATTAATGTTGTAAATTGGGATATTAAACGGCTTTTTTTATCTTATTTTGCTTCAAAATATGTAAAAATTATAACTCAAATTCCTATTTACGATACCACAGCTGGTTTTGTTTGTTACAAGCGTAAGGTATTAGAAACTTTAGAATTAGATAAAATAAAATTTGTTGGTTATGCGTTTCAAATAGAAATGAAATTTAAAGCTTGGAAAAGAAAATTTAAGCATAAAGAAGTTTCAGTTATATTTACCGATAGAAAAAGAGGAACGTCAAAAATGAGTGGATCTATAATTTCCGAAGCAGTTTTTGGTGTAATTAAAATGAGAATTACAGGGATTCCTAAATAAATTTAAGAAAAAGAACATATGAGTTTAACACTTATAAAAAATGCCCAAATTGTAAACGAAGGTACAATTATGGAAGGTGATGTTTTAATTGATGGCGAGTACATTATTGACATTGATATTTCTATTAGTTCAAAATCTTCCGACACGCTGGTTATAGATGCAGAAGGAAAATTTTTAATTCCTGGAGCAATAGACGATCAGGTTCATTTTAGAGAACCAGGGTTAACCCACAAAGCAACTATTGAAACGGAAAGTAGAGCAGCTGTTGCTGGCGGAATCACTTCTTTTATTGAAATGCCAAATACGGTACCACAGGCTACAACTCAAAAATTATTGGAAGATAAGTTTAAAATTGCGGCAAAATCTTCCTACGCAAATTATTCATTTATGTTTGGTGGTACCAATCATAATTTAGAAGAATTGTTAAAAACAGACCCTTCAAATGTTGCAGGAATAAAACTATTTTTAGGCTCATCTACAGGAGATATGTTGGTGGATAATGAAGTAGTTTTAGAAAAAATATTTTCTTCAACAAAAATGTTAATTGCTGTACATTGCGAAGATGAAGCCACTATAAAAAAGAATCTAGAAACGTATTTAAATGAATACGGAGAAGATATTCCAATAGAATTACACCCTAAAATTAGAAGTGAAGAAGCGTGTTATTTATCTTCTTCAAAGGCCATTGAATTAGCAAAAAAAACAGGAGCACGTTTACACGTTTTTCATCTTTCAACCGCTAAAGAAACAGCACTTTTTTCAAATAAAATACCTTTAGAGAAAAAACAAATCACAGCAGAGGTTTGTGTACATCATTTAACTTTTGATGAAAGCGATTATAAATCTAAAGGAACATTAATAAAATGGAATCCGGCTGTAAAAACTGAAAATGATAAGGAAGGTTTATGGAAAGCTTTGTTAGATGATAAAATTGATGTTATTGCTACAGACCACGCTCCTCATACATTAGAAGAGAAACAGCAAGTATATACCAAGGCGCCAAGCGGTGGACCATTAGTGCAACATGCACTTCCGGCAATGTTAAAAGCGTATAGACAAGGGAAAATATCTATTGAAAAAATTATTGAGAAAATGTGCCACAATCCTGCAAAAATTTTCAAAATTGAAAAAAGAGGATTTATAAAAAAAGGATATTACGCCGATTTAGTGCTTGTTGATATTGCTTCTCCCTGGACTGTGAAAAAAGATAATATTTTATACAAATGTGGCTGGTCTCCTTTTGAAGGAACTACGTTCTATTCTAAAATTACGCATACTTTTGTAAATGGAAACCTTATATATAATAACGGAAAGTTTAACGACACAATAAAAGGGAAAAGATTACTGTTTAATAGAACACATGAATAAATTCATATACATACTTTTTATAAGTTTTTTAATGTTTAGTTGCACAAGCAATACAATATTAAAAAAACCTGATAACTTGATTCCTGAAGATCAAATGGTGGATTTATTAACAGATTTATTGTTGGCCGTGAATGCTGAAACTACAAAAAATCTGGATTTAAAGCGTAAGGTAAATTACCACCCATTAGTTTTTGAAAAGTACAATATTGATAGTGCCCAATTTAAGGAAAGTAATTTTTATTATACTTCTAGAGTTGATGATTACGATGTAATATTATTGAAAGTTGAAGAGCGTTTAAAAGCTTTAAATAAAAAGTTTGAAACGATAAAAAGAGAGGAAGATTCTATTGCTCAAGCAATAAAGAATTTAGAGAAAAAATCTATAGATTCAATTAATAAAATAAAGCGAAGACGAGTAGAGCCTATTAAAGAAAATTTGGAAAGAAAATAAAGTTTTCTAAATTCTAATAAATCTATAAATGTTTAATTTCCCGCAATACTATTTTAAAGAACTTTTAGAGCTTCTAATCATGCTAAAAACTACTTAAAATAAAAATTTGTATTCCGATTCTATTTAAAACTGGAAATTGAAGTTAATTTGAGGCTGTCTAAAAATATTAAAATTTTAGACAGCCTCAATTGTATTTTATATAATTCAGATTTTTTAGCTACAAGGTTTCTTCTAACCATTTATAAAATTCTGTATGCCAAATAAAGCTATTTTGTCCATCTAACACCCAATGGTTTTCTTCTGGAAAATATAATAATTTACTTTTTATTCCTTTTAATTGCGCAGCCTGAAACGCTTCTAAACCTTGTCCAATAGGAATTCTAAAATCTTGTCCTCCTTGAATTATTAAAATAGGAGTATCCCATTTATCAACAAAATTAGCAGGATTAAATTCATTAAAACTTTTTTGAGCAGCTGCATTATTTTTATCCCAATAATTTCCGCCTAAATCCCAGTTTACAAAAAACAATTCTTCGGTGGTACCATACATACTTCTTAAATTGTACATTCCATCATGGGCAATAAAACTTTTAAATCTTCCTTCATGAATTCCAGCTAAATAAAATGCAGAATAACCTCCGTAACTAGCACCAACACAACCTAATCTATCGGTATCAACATAACTTTCTTTAGAAATATCATCAATAGCAGCTAAATAATCTTTCATATTTTGACCACCATAATCTTTGCTAATTTGCTCGTTCCATTCAATACCAAAACCAGACATTCCTCTTCTGCTTGGTGCAACAATTATATATCCATTTGCAGCCATTAATTGGTAATTCCATCTAAAAGAATACGACTGGCTTAATGGGCCTTGAGGACCGCCTTTACAATATAAAATTGTTGGATATTTTTTTGAGGAATCAAAATTTGGAGGATAAATTACCCAAGTAAGCATGTCTTTTCCATCGGTAGTTTTTACCGTTCTTTTTTCAATTTTACTTAAAGAAATTGAGTTGTAAGTTGCATCGTTTGCATGGGTAAGTTGTTGTAATGTTCCTTTTTTTAAATTGTATGTGTATAACTCGGTTGCGTGGTTCATATCTCTACGATTTACCACCAACATATTTTTAGATTGCCCAACAATTCCACTTACATCAAATTGTCCGTTAGTAAGTTGTTTAGGTTGGGTTATTTTGTTTGAAGATTTAGGAACTTTAATTTCAAAAAGTTGCACAGTTCCAAAATTAGGAGCAACAAAATAAATTTTTTCACCTTTTGTATCCCAAGTAAAGCTATGAACAGTTTCATTCCAATTTTCGGTAATATTTACTTTTTCACCATCAATTAAAACAATAATATCGTTTTTATCTGCTTCATAACCATCTCTTTTCATTTGCAACCAGGCTAATTGATTTTTAGAAGAAAATGCAGGATTTGTATCGTATCCTTTATTGTTTTCGGTTAAATTGGTAGTAGTTTTTGAAGCTAAATTATAGCTGTAAATATCTGTATTTGTGCTAACAGCGTACGCTGTTCCGCTTAATTTTTTTGTTACATAGAGAATGTTTTCGCTGTCTGGGCTCCAAAGATAATCTTCTGAACCACCAAAAGGTTTTTGAGGACAATCAAAAGGTTCGTTAGGCATAATATCTACAGCTTCAGCATCGTTGGAAGTCGCTTTATAAAACAGGTGACTGTAAGCGCCATCTTCCCAAGTATCCCAATGACGGTAATTTAATTCGTCATAAATCTGCACATTTGAGTTTTTAATTTCAGGATAAAAATCTTTACCAGTTATATTTTTAAGTTTTACGTCTTCAGTAAAAATCTCATAAGTTCCATTTGGCGAAATATGCTTGTTTGGTAAAAGGTTTTTGTAGGCTTCTAAAGCAACAGGAGTTCCACCTTCAACAGGAATTTTATATACAGTTGTAATTTTAGTATCCGTTGCAAGGTTGTATTTTGAAGTGCTATAAATTACATTTTCTCCATCTTTCGAAATTCCTTTTGCTGAAACTTTATTTAATTCTAACAGCATTTTTGGAGTCATAACTTCTTGAGCTGAAACACTTACAAAAGTTATTGAAATAAGTAAACTTACTATTATTTTTTGTATCATTTTTAAGGTTGATTTATGGTTTGCTTCGCAAATTTAATATTTAATTTTTTAGTTGAGGTGTATTGGTTTCCTTAATCAAATACATATACACAGGATAGTGATCGCTATAACCGTTTATAAAATTATTTCCGGCAAAACTTCTATGCGGATAGCCTTTGTATTTTCCTGTTTGTGTTGTTAAATATTGAGGATTAAATACGTTTGTTTTGTACATTTTATATGTTGAATAGTCCTTTTTGGTTGTTAAAAGTGGCGAAGTAAACATAATTTGATCGAATAAATTAATATTATCTCTGTAAACCAAGGTGTTTTGCCCACGTCTAAACATATCTTCCATTGGGTTGTAAATGTCTCCTTCTTTAACGTTGGCTTTTTTTGATTTTGTTTTCAGCACTTTTTTTAAACTTGCATTATGAGGATCGTCATTTAAATCGCCCATAATTATAACCTTAGGATTTGGGTCGGTTAGTTTTATTTTTTCAATAATTTTGGTATTTAAATAAGCTGCTTTTTCTCTTTTAGACCTGCTTTTTGCTTCACCACCTCTTCTGGAAGGCCAATGATTTACAATAACATGAATTAGTTCATCATCTAAATAACCAGAAACTAATAATTGATCTCTCGTATAAATACGCATCCCATTTTCATCCCATAATTTTAATTCAAAAACTTCGTGATGCGTTGGTCTAAAATTAGATGGTTTATACAATAAAGCAACATCAATTCCTCTTAAATCAGGAGAATCATAATGAATAATTTCGTATTGTTCATTTTTTAAATTATCGGTTTGAAGTAAATCTTCCAATACTTTTCTGTTTTCTACTTCTGCAACCCCAATTATAGTTGCTGAAATTTTTGCCTCATTTGTTCCAATTTCAGAAAGCACTTTAGACATATTTGCCAATTTTTTTTGATACACTTCTTCACGTCCTTCTTTCATTCCCATAATAGGACTGGCTTCATCGTTTTTCAGCGTATCATTTACGGTATCAAATAAATTTTCTAAATTATAAAAAGCAATGGTTCTAATTTGAAAATTTTCTTGTGCAAAAAGAGTACTCGAAATTAATAAAAAGGGTAAAAGTATTTTAAAGATATATTTCATCTGTTTGTATTTATAGATTCCCAATTTGAAAAATCGACATTTCATTTTTCAAATTTTTAGAATGCTAATTTACTAACAATTTTTAAGCCAAGACATTAAAGAGATTAAAAAATGTAGCGCATTGTTGCAATACTGGGTTAGTTCTACTAACTAAGCTTTTATTGATGGTTTTGCGTAGATAAATAAAAAAATTATTAAATAGCTTTCTGTTAAGTGGTTAGGATAGTTTTTTATAAGTTTTTATTTTTCATTTTCAATATTTTTTTGTTAATTGTAAAAAAATTGTAAATGAAAAAGCTACTATTCTTAGGTTTTTTGTGCTTCTTTTATGGCTATAACCTAAAAGCACAAACTACCGCTTCTATTCGAGGAAAAATTATTGAAAGCACTTCAAAAAAACCGTTAAAAGGCATTTCTATAGCCTTAGAAAACAGCTTATTCTATACTGAAACCGATTTAAATGGTGATTTTAGTATTGAAAAAATTCCAGATAAATCGTATGTGCTTCGCTTAGATTTTGAAGGATACCAATCGCAAAGAATCCCTATAATTATTGAAGATTCTGTTGCAATTAATTTGGGTATTATTTATTTATCGAAAGCAATAATAGAAGTAGAAGACAATAGCTTAATATTTTTAACTGATGACGACTTATTGGATGATGGTGAGCGTAGTTCAGATTATACGGCAGGTTTATTTCAATCTTCAAAAGATGCCTTTTTAAGAGCGGCTTCCTTTAATTTTAGTCAGGCTTGGTTTAAAGTACGTGGATACGATTCCAGTTATGGTTCCATTTTAATTAATGGTGTTGAAATGAATAAATTGTACGATGGCAGACCACAATGGAGCAATTGGGGAGGTTTAAATGATGCGTTTAGAAATCAAGAATTTTCGAATGGAATACAAGCTTCAGAAAATAATTTTGGAGGTATTTTAGGAACTACAAATTTTAAAACCCGTGCATCTGAATATAGACCAGGAGGGAAAGTTTCTTATGCTTCAGCGAATAAAAGTTATACGGGTCGTGTTATGGCAATGTATGCCACAGGGTTTAATAAAAATAATTGGGCTTTTGTTGTTTCTGGTTCTAGAAGATTTGCGCAAGAAGGCTATTTGGAAGGAACTTCTTACAACGCTTGGGCTGCTTTTATAGCTGCTGAAAAAAAGTTAAATAGCAATCATAGTTTAAATATTACAGCGATAACTTCGTTTAATCGAAGAGGAAAATCTTCGCCAAATACACAAGAGGTTTACGATTTAAAAGGCTTGCAATACAATGCATATTGGGGAAAACAAGAGGGCGATAGTAGAAACTCCCGAATTAAAGAAATTTTTGAGCCCATTGTTATGTTCAGTCATATTTATGAAAAAGAAAACACCACTTTAAAAACCACATTAGCGTATCAATTTGGACATATTGGAAATAGCAGATTGGGATATTTTAACGCGCCAAATCCGGATCCAACATATTGGAAATACTTGCCAAGTAGTTTTTTGCGGTTTGAAGATAAATTAGATTATGCAAATGCTTATTTAACCGAACAAGAATTTTTAAAAAACGGACAATTAAACTGGCAAGAATTGTATCAAAAGAATATTGATAATGGAAATTCATTATATTATTTATATGAAGATAGGGTGGATGATAAGCAGATTACAGTGAGTTCGGTTTTAGCAAAAAATATTGGTAGTAATTTAAACTTGCATACAGGAATTTCATTTAAAAATTTAGCATCAAATAATTATAGTAATATGTTAGATTTATTAGGCGGAAATGGCTTTGTAGATTTAGATCAATATGCTGAAGGCGATGCAAGACAAAACGATTTAAACAATCCGAATAGGTTGATTAATGTTGACGAGAAATTTCAATATAATTATACTATAAATGCTTCGGTTGCAAGTGCTTTTGGGCAATTACAGTTTTCTAAAAATAAGCTAGACTATTTCGCAGCTTTAAATTTTAAAAGTACTAATTATCAGCGTAATGGATTGTTTAAAAATGGAACCTATCAAAATAACTCCTTCGGAAAAAGTGAAAAACAATCTTTTGTAGACGCGAGTTTAAAAGGTGGATTTACATATAAAATTACAGGACGTCATTTGGTAAATGTAAATGCAGCATATCTTTCAAATGCACCAACAATTAGAACCGCATTTTCCAACTCTAGAGTCAATAATAATATAACTCCAAATC
>NZ_JBFLKT010000364.1:0-4112 GCF_040883305.1 Lutibacter sp. | reverse complement strand
ATGAATGAGTGAAATTTAAAATTAATTGTTTAGCTTTGTATAAAAATAAATAAACAAAATGAATTTTAAGACAGCAATAGTCAGAAGAGAGCATTTTAATTCGGCACACAGATTACATAATTCAAGGTGGTCCGATGAAAAAAACATCGCTGTATTTGGTAAATGCAACAATCCAAATTATCATGGACATAATTACGAATTAGAAGTAAAAGTTATTGGCACAGTTAATGCAGATACTGGTTATGTTATAGATACTAAACAGTTATCGGATTTAATAAAAGACCATGTGTTAAATAAATTTGACCATAAAAATTTGAATTTAGATGTTGAAGTTTTTAAAACTTTAAACCCAACTGCAGAAAATATTGCTATTGTTATTTATAACATTTTGAGGCCTCTGATTGAGGATACTTACGAACTAAAAATTAAACTTTATGAAACACCAAGAAACTTTGTTGAATTTCCCTATTAATGGAACAAAACTAAACGGTTTTACATTTGATGAAATAGGAGACGATCACTTATATACGGGAATTAAAACTCCATTAACACCAACTGCCTTTGACATTTCTGATGAGGAAAAAAAAGAAAAGATAGCTAAATTATTTTCTCAAATAATGGAAGTTATGGGGTTGGACTTAACCGATGATTCTTTAAAAGGAACTCCAAAAAGAGTTGCCAAAATGTATATTGAAGAAATATTTTCAGGTTTAAACCCTGAAAATAAGCCTAAAATTGCTTTATTTGACAATAAATATAAATACAATCAGATGTTAGTTGAAAAAAATATTCAATTTTACTCTAATTGTGAACATCATTTTGTGCCAATTTTTGGCAAAGTACATGTAGCTTATGTTTCTTCTGGAAAAGTAATTGGGCTATCAAAAATTAATCGAATTGTACAATATTTTGCTAACAGACCTCAGGTTCAAGAACGATTAACAAATCAAATTGCACTTGAATTAGCTTCCATTTTAGAAACGGATGACATTGCTATTATCATCGATGCTAAGCATTTGTGTGTTGCTTCGAGAGGAATAAAAGATGATTCTTCGGCAACTGTTACAAGTTATTATGGAGGGGTTTTTAATCAGCAAGAAAAAATTGTAGAACTTCAAAACTATTTAAAATTATAAAAATATGGAATTAGTTGAAAAAGCGTTGGAATTTGAGGAGCGTAAACTTTCATTAAAAACAACAAACGAACGGATTTTAGCTTCAAGAGAAGTGAAAGGATTGATTTTAGGGTTAAATGAAATTTATAAAAAAACAAAAAACCCTGAATTAATGGATATTATGAAGCGTTTAACAGTTATTAAGAAAAAAATTGAAAAACGATTAAAATTACGGATTACTATATAAATTTATATGAAGACAATTGTAATTATAGGTGGAAGCAAAGGTATTGGAAAAGCAATTTCTACTGTTATGTTAGATGAAAATTGTGTAATTAATATTAGCAGGTCTCAACCAGAATTTTCTCATCGAAATTTAACACATTATAATTGTGATATTTTAACAGATGATTTGCCAAATCTAGAAAAGGTTGACACATTAATTTATTGCCCAGGAAGTATAAATTTAAAACCTTTTGAACGTTTAAAAATAGAAGATTTTAAAAATGATTACGAAATTAATTTTATTGGTGCAGTAAAAGCAATTCAAAAATATTTACCAAATTTAAAAGAAACAGATAATGCAAATATCTTATTATTTAGTACGGTTGCTTCTAAATTAGGAATGCCTTTTCATACGAGCGTTGCAAGTGTAAAGTCAGCAATTGAAGGTTTGGTAAAATCGTTAGCCGCAGAATATGCTCCAAAAATAAGAATTAATGCAATTGCACCAACTGTTACAGATACAACTTTGGCGGCAAAATTATTGAGAAATGATCGGCAAAAGGAACAAATGATAGAAAGACATCCCTTAAAAAAATATTTAAATCCCGAAGAAGTTGCTCAAATGGCTGTTTTTCTAATTTCAGATAAAGCAGCATCTATGTCTGGGCAAATATTCGAAATGGATTGTGGAATAACTTCATTCAAAAATTAATCATAAAATCAACATAAAACACATGAAAATAGCTGGTTTAATATCAAGTATAATACTTTCAGTATTTTTTATAAATGAAACAAATTTAAATAACACATATATGAGTTCTCAATCGTCTTTGTATGACATTACAATAAATAGTATTACAGGAGAAGCAATTAATTTGAAAGATTTTAAAGGCAAGAAAATATTGTTTGTAAACACTGCATCAGAATGTGGTTTTACAGGGCAATATGAAGACTTGGAAAAGTTACATAAAATGTACAAAGATAAATTAGTTGTAATCGGAATTCCTTGTAATCAGTTTGGAGGTCAAGAGCCGGGTACATTAACTGAAATTAAAAGTTTTTGTGAAGTTAATTACGGAGTTACATTTTTAATGACCGAAAAGGTTGATGTTAAAGGAGACAATCAACATCCATTATATGCTTGGTTAACAAAGAAAGAATTAAATGGTGTTAAAAGTTCATCAGTAAAATGGAATTTTCAAAAATATTTGATTGATGAAAATGGAGATTATATCGATTTTTATTATTCAATAACGAAACCATTAAATAATAAAATTACAAAGCAACTACAATAAAACTAAAATGAAGCAAATAATGTGGTTAGTATTGTTTTTACTAATAAATTTTTCCGCACTTGGTATTGGTAGCTGGTTAATGAATAATGGTCCAACATCTGGCTGGTATTTAGCATTAAACAAAGCTCCCTGGACTCCTTCAGGGTGGATTTTTGGAGTAGCTTGGACAACTATTATGATCTGTTTTTCAATATATTTATCGTATTTGGTAAACATTAAAGAAACCAATACGTTTTGGATTCTTTTTAGTATCCAATTTATTCTAAATGTATCTTGGAACTACATATTTTTTAATCAGCACGCTATAGGTTTTGCATTGATTGTAATAATTTCACTTACAGTTTTAGTTGGCTATTATTTGTTCAGTTTCCTTTCTGAAATGAAATTTAAATCCTTATTAATTGCACCATATTTTATATGGTTATTAATTGCAACTAGCTTAAATGCTTATTCTTATTTAAAAAATTAATTTATGAAATTTTCATCAAAAGGAATTGTTTATCGTCTATCTTCAAAACAAAAGTTGCCAATTACAGTTGATAAAGCTTGGGAGTTTTTATCAAGTCCAAAAAATTTAAAAACAATTACGCCTGCTTATATGAGTTTTGATATAGTATCTGGAGCCGATAAACCTATGTTTGCAGGACAAATAATACAATATATTGTAACTCCAGTACTAGGAATTAAAACCAATTGGGTTACGGAAATAACACACGTTGTGGATCAGCAATATTTTGTTGATGAACAGCGATTTGGACCTTATGCTCTTTGGCATCATAAACATTTTATTAAAGAAATTGATGGTGGTGTAGAAATGGAAGATATTATAGATTATAAAGTTCCTTTTGGTTTTATAGGTAGGTTGGTACACCCAATTCTTGTAAAACCAAAACTGACTGAAATTTTTAACCATAGAACCAAAAAGCTTATTGAACTTTTTGGAGAATACAAATAATAAACAATGTCAATTTTTAAAATTCTTATACTTATGTCCATACTTTTAAATACAAACCATACCATTGTAGATTTTACAAAAAACAGCAAATTACACAGTTGGTCAATTGTAAATGATGTTGTAATGGGAGGTAAATCTACTAGTTCTATTAGTATTAATACCGAAGGAAAAGCTGTTTTTAAAGGAGAAGTATCTGTAGAAAATAATGGTGGGTTTTCTTCATTAAGACATCGTTTTGATAAGCTAGATGTTTCTAAATTCAAGAAAATTAAAATTCGTTTAAAAGGAGATGGAAAAAAGTATCAGTTTAGAATAAAACCATCTATGTTTAATCAATATTCATATGTTTATCATTTTCAAACAAATGGAGATTGGCAAACTATAGAAATAAACTTAACGGATTTTACTCCTGTTTTTAGAGGTAGAAAATTAGATATGCCAAATTTTTCAGGAACAGAATTAGAAGAAATTGGATTTTTAATAGGTAATAAACAACAAGAAAAATTCGAACTTATTTTAGAT
>NZ_JBFLKT010000034.1:0-10223 GCF_040883305.1 Lutibacter sp. | reverse complement strand
GATTTTTGAACAGTTGTAATTAATTCAATTAAATAATCTTTATCGGTTAATTTTGCGTGACTTCCAACATTGGGGCAACTAACATTTAACACAAAATAATCTACAAAAGGGTGTAATTCTGAAAAGCATTTTAAATAATCTGCCGTATAACCATCTGGCATTGTATCGGTATTTTTACCAATATTACCCCCAATTATAAGTTTTCCTTTATTCTTTTTTAATTGCTGAATTGCAGCTTGTAAACCTTCATTATTAAACCCCATTCTGTTAATAATTGCATTATCCGATTTTAATCTAAAAATTCTCTTTTTCGGATTTCCTGCTTGGCCTTTTGGTGTTACTGTACCAATTTCAATAAACCCGAAACCAAAATTAGACAATTCATTATACAAAACTGCATTTTTATCAAATCCTGCGGCTAAGCCAACTGGATTTTTAAATGTTAATCCGAATAGTTTTCGTTCCAATTTTTTATCATTAATTTGATATAAACTTCTAAAAATAGCTGGAATTCCTGGTATTTTTGAAAGAATTTTAATTAATGAAAAAGTAAAATGATGGATTTTTTCTGGATCAAAAAGAAAAAATAAAGGACGGATAATAATTTTATACATAGAGTTATGTTTGTGCAAAATTAATAAAAGCGTTTTGATTGAAAAGAAATAATTGCAAAAATCAAATTATATCACCTGAATTTATTTCTGGGTCTCATTCTTTTTGCACTTTTTCAATAATTATGTGATTCTAAAATATTACTTCGACTCCGCTCAGGAACCAGCTAAGAATTAGGGACTTTTAAAATTTACAACTCTCTACGAACAATCAGACTGTCCTTCTAACTTTCTTCAACTGCTTCTGTATCAGTTTCTGGATCAGCTTCATTATTATTCTTAAGTTTTTTGGCTTTTCTACTTCCTTCATAAATATCATAACGCACATAAACACAATCTAAATCACCATTTTTTAAAGGAATTCTTTTTGAAGTTCTTAAACCAACATG
Source organism: Lutibacter sp. (assembly GCF_040883305.1). Lineage (GTDB taxonomy): Bacteria > Bacteroidota > Bacteroidia > Flavobacteriales > Flavobacteriaceae > Lutibacter. Next base: position 9,223 of record NZ_JBFLKT010000034.1, on the reverse strand, counting down.
TTTAATTGCTTCTTTATTTGAAGTAATAAACCAAACAGTAGAATCTGGATAACCACCTTTTAAAGTATCTCCAATATTTTTATAAAATTGATTGATATCTACGTCTAAACGTTCTCCATAAGGCGGATTGAATAAAATGGTTGTTTTACCAAAAACTTCTTTAGCTGAATTAAAGAAATTTATATGATGCACACCTATAAACTCGGATAAATTAGCGTTTTCAACATTTTCTTTTGCTTTTCTAACTGCGGAAGGAGCTTTATCAAATCCCATAATTTTAAAATGAGAATTGGTTATTTTCTTTAAAAGTACATCTTGAATTTTAAAATACAAATCTTCATCATAATCTTCCCAGTTTTCAAATCCAAACTCTTTTCTATTGATATTTGCCGGAATGTTATTCGCAATCATTGCAGCTTCAATTAAAATTGTTCCAGAACCACACATTGGATCAATAAAATTACAATCGCCCGTATATCCAGAAAGTAACACCAAACCAGCCGCCAAAACTTCATTAATTGGTGCAATATTGGTTAAGTTTCTATACCCACGTTTGTGCAAAGAATCTCCCGAACTGTCTAAGGAAATGGAACATAAATCCTTTTGAATATGAACATGAATTTTTAAATCTGGATGCTTTACGTCCACATTAGGTCTTTTATGGTATTTATGTCTAAAATAATCTGCAATAGCATCTTTAGATTTTAATGAAATATAATGCGAGTTTGTAGTAAAATTCTTAGAATTCACAACTGCACCAATAGCAAAAGTACTATCGACCGTCATATATTTTTCCCACTCTATTTGCTGAATTTTTTTATACAAATCGTCTTCATCAAAAACTTTAAAACGTTTAATTGGTTTTAAAATTCTAATTGCAGTACGCAGCGCAATATTCGCTTTGTACATAAAACCTTTATCTCCAACAAATGAAACGCTTCTTACGCCAACCTCAACATCTTGAGCTCCCAAATTAGTTAGTTCGGTCGCTAAAACTTCTTCCAAACCAAACATTGTGGTGGCAACCATTTTAAAATTATGATACATATCTTTTAATTTTTGCAAAAGTACTTAAATAATAAAGAAACTGTTACAAGTTTTTTTAACGAAGTTATTTTAAATTTAGAATTGATGATTTGTTGGAAGGGGTTTAGGTGGAAAAATTGAAAGTTAAAAAAGTTTAGAGAAATAGCAGTTGTGTATAAATTTCTATTTTTAAATAACATTAAATAAAATTATTGTCTTTAATTCAACAAAACAATTTCAAATGATTATTTTTGTTCCCATTTTAAAATTATGAATAAAAAAACAGCGTGGTTTGCTTCTTGGTTCGACACCAGTTATTATCACATTTTATACAAGCACCGAGACGATACCGAAGCACAAGAATTTATTAAAAACATAGTTTCTTTTTTAGTTATAAAGAAAGAAGCAAAATTATTGGATTTAGCTTGTGGAAAAGGGAGACATTCCATTTTTTTAAACAAAATAGGATACAATGTAGTTGGAGCAGATTTATCTAAAAACAGTATTGCTATTGCAAAAGAATTTGAAAATAAAAATTTGCATTTTGAAGAACACGATATGCGAAATTCATTTCAGTCTAAATTTGATGTAATTTTAAATTTGTTTACCAGTTTTGGCTTTTTTGAAGATGATAATGAAGATATTAAGGTTCTAAATAATATAAAAAACGGATTAAGTTCAAACGGAATTGCCATTATAGATTTTATGAATGCTAAAAAGGTAATTAAAAATTTAGTGCCGGATGAAATTCAAATAATTGATGGAATTACGTTTAATATAAAACGCTATGTAAAAAACGGGTTTATTGTTAAAGAAATAAATTTTGATGCTGATGGTGAACATCACACCCATTTTGAAAAAGTAAAATGCTTAAATTTAACAAAAATAAATTTATATTTAGATTCTGTTGGCTTTAAAATAAAACATACTTTTGGAAATTATCAGTTAGAAGCGTTTAATGAGAATACTTCAGATCGTTTAATTTTAGTTTTAGAATGACATATATTGCCCTTATTTTATCCGTTTTAATTGGAATAGTAATTGTTTTTGGACTAAAACCCAGCGCAAAAACGGTACAATTATTATTAGCATTTAGTGGTGCATACTTGTTGTCTATTACTATACTTCACTTATTTCCAGAAGTGTATGTTTCAGATAATCGAAATATTGGGTTGTTTATTCTCTCCGGACTTTTATTGCAATTAATTTTAGATTTTTTCTCGAAAGGAGCCGAACACGGACACATTCATATCCAAGAAAACATTGATTTTCCTTGGGGATTATTTATTAGTTTAGGAATTCATGCATTTATGGAAGGTATTCCTTTAGGTCACAACCATCACCATCACGACCATTTATTATGGGCAATTGTGATTCATAAAGTGCCGATTGCAATTATTTTAGGAACCTTTTTTGTGAAATCAAACATTCCTAAATTCTATGCTGTTTTATTTTTATTGGTATTCTCGGTAATGTCACCTTTAGGAAGTTTAGCAGGAGGAAACATCCCATTTTTAGTGACTTATAAAACCGAAATTACTGCAGTAGTAATTGGTGTATTATTACACATTTCGACCATTATTTTATTTGAAACCTCTAAAGATCATAAATTTAATCTTTATAAATTTATTGCAATATTAATAGGTATGGTTGTAGCCTATTTGGCTTAGTATTTTTAAATCAAGCGGTTAATAATTCCTAAGAAGTCAGGAATCAATACAGCATAAAACAGGTATTTATCTCAGTAGGTATAACAAGAATCAAAAAAGATTCATGTAACGAACAACGATTAAATTTTGGCTATCTAAAACGCTTGATAATATAAACTTGTTAATAATAAATGAGATTGCCTATATAAAATATTGAACTGCAACATAGCAATAATGCGCTACTACACCTGCACAAATTCCTCCAATAGTATGAGACATTAATGCTTTTGAAGTTAATTCTCTAAATTTTAAAGTATCTAACATTGCGGTATGTGTGCTTAAATAACCACTCCAACACATTCCCATTGCGGTAAAAACTGCAATAGTATCTCCCGTTACAATACCATCGGCAATAAATGCTTTAACTAAAGAAAGTGAAGCTCCAACAGCACCTAAAGAAGTTATTGGAAACGCAATTAACTCTGGGTTTTTAAATCCAAACAACCCTTCAAAAAGCCACCAAACTTTTCCTGCTAATTCTGGTAATAATGGAACACCTTCATAGGCTAAACCTTGATAACCAAGTGCGGCGTCTTTAACCCCAAAAGTTAACATCATAACCATTGTTGATATTATTAAAACTCCTGGGATAATTGCCAAACCTAAACTTACTCCAGATTTTCCTCCGTCTAAAATTGAATTTAAAAATCTAATAAATACACTTCCTTCACTCTTAAAACTTATGTTTTCTTCAATTTTCTGAACTGAATCATTAGCAGTTTCTTTAATTTTACCTTTAATAAGATATTGCATTAAACGAGTTGAAATTACTGCTCCCATTAATGCTCCAAAAAGACCAATCATTGCTGCAATGAATAAATTATCTGTGTTTCCTGGGATTTTTAATGTAGACATAAATGTTATTACAATTAACCCCATTCCAAAAGCAGTTCCAAAATTTGTTAATGAAATAAGTTCAAATTTTTTGAAGTATTTATTAAAATTCTTATCGTTTGATAAACTTATAATTGCTGGATTGTCTGATAAAAAAGTTAAAACACCGGCTAAGGATGCAACTCCAGGTAAATTGAACAAGGGACGCATTAGAGGAGCTAAAACTATTTCTAATAAACGTACTACTCCAAATTCTATTAATAATTTACCTAATGCACCAGACAAAACGGTAATTCCCATAATATAAAATACGGTATTCATTAGTAAATCCCAAGCGGTATTCATAATGGTATTTAACATATTTGAAACTCCCATAGTTGATCCCATGTATCCAAATATTCCAAAAAATACAAGTAAAAACACAATGGCTTCATAACGTCTTTGTTCTAAAAAGTTAGATTGTTTTATTGATTTTAAAGCACTCATTAAAAAAAAATTATAACTATAATTATTAATATTTACTGCGTTATTTATAAACAAAGATTTGTTTTAAATGACTGGTAAATTTAAAAAGATTAAGAAAAATGGGCATAAAAAAAACCCTTAAAAATAAGGGTTTGTATGTTTTATGAAATTCTAAATTAACATTAAAATTATATGGAAATATGAAAGCCTTTTTATTTTAATGCTAGATATAATTAAGTAGATTTAATAATTACTTAATCAATTGATAAAGGTAATTTTAGTTTGCAACCTGACTTATAAACTTAATTCGCATTAATCTCAATTCTTCTTCGTCGTAATCTCCATCAAATTCATCTAAAGCTTTTTGAATACTGTCATTTTCCGCTTCCATAAAATATTCAAAAATCTCTTCTTGCTGATCCTCGTCTAACAGATCATCAATACTATAATCAATATTAATTTTTGTACCACTATATACAATGCGTTGCATTTCTTCAATAAGCTCATTAAACTCTAAACCTTTAGATTTTGCAATATCTTCAAGAGGTAATTTTCTATCTGTATTTTGAATAATATATAATTTTAAACCAGAATTAACACCTGTACTTTTTACAACAAAATCATCTGGTCTTATAATCTCATTTTCTTCAACATATTTTGCTATTAATTCAATAAATGGTTTTCCAAATTTTCGAGCTTTACCTTCTCCAACTCCATAAATATTTTTTAATTCATCTATAGTAATTGGATATTTTAAAGCCATATCCTCTAAAGACAGTTCTTGAAAAACAGCATAAGGAGGAACACCATTCTTTTTTGCTACAGATTTTTGTAAATCTTTTAACAATTTTACTAATGTTTCATCGGCAGCGGCACCACTACTTTTTGCATTTGAAATAATGGCTGCATCATCATTTTCATCATATTTATGATCTTCAGTCATTAAAAAAGTTGTAGGATTTTGAATATAATTGACCCCAGCTTCAGTAATTTTAACAACTCCATATTGCTCAATCTCTTTTCTTATAAAACCAGCAACCAATGCTTGTCTAATAAGTGCCATCCAATACTTTCCATCATGTTTCGCACCTGATCCAAAAAATGGTTGTTGATCTGTTTTATGCGATTTTAATAAGGCATTTACTTTACCGGTAAGTGTATTTACAACTTCTTTAGATTTATACTTTTCGTTGGTTTCTTTTACAACTTCCAATAATAATTTTAAATCGTCTTTCGCTTCGTGCTTTTTCTTTGGATTCACAACATTATCATCCATATTTGCACCTAAGCCATTAACTTCATCAAATTCTTCACCAAAATAATGCAATAAATATTTTCTTCGGGACATAGAAGTCTCAGCGTACCCAACAACTTCTTGTAATAATGCGTTTCCAATTTCTTGTTCGGCAATTGGCTTCCCAGACAAGAATTTTTCTAATTTTTCAATATCTTTATACGAATAATATGCCAAGCAATACCCTTCTCCTCCATCACGTCCAGCGCGTCCAGTTTCTTGGTAATAACTTTCTAAACTTTTTGGTATATCATGATGGATTACAAAACGAACATCTGGTTTATCTATTCCCATTCCAAAAGCAATAGTTGCTACAACAACATCTACTTCTTCCATTAAAAACATGTCTTGATGTCTAGATCTTGTTTTTGCATCTAAACCTGCATGATATGGTACTGCTTTTATTCCGTTAACTTGTAAAACCTGTGCAACTTCTTCAACTTTTTTTCTACTTAAACAATAAATAATACCCGATTTATTCATATGTAAACGAATAAATCTAATTATATCTGAATTTACATTTGGTGTTTTTGGACGAACATCATAAAACAAATTAGGCCTGTTAAACGATGCTTTAAATGTTTTAGCATCGGACATTCCTAAAGTTTTTAGAATATCTTCCTGTACTTTTTCTGTTGCAGTTGCAGTTAAACCTATAATTGGAACTTTATCTATTTTTTCTATAATGGTTCTTAAATTTCTATATTCCGGTCTAAAATCGTGACCCCATTCTGAAATACAATGTGCTTCATCTATTGCAACAAAAGAAATTGTTTGATTTTTTAAAAAATCTATATACTCTTCTTTTATTAAAGATTCTGGTGCTACATATAATAATTTAGTAATTCCACTTTCAATATCACTTTTAACCTGAGCAACTTCAGATTTATTTAATGAAGAATTTAACACATGCGCAATTCCTCTGTTAGCAGAAATACCTCTAATGGCATCGACTTGATTCTTCATTAAAGCTATTAAAGGAGATACAACAATTGCGGTACCTTCTTTAATTAAAGCTGGTAATTGATAACAAAGTGATTTTCCACCACCAGTTGGCATTATTACAAAAGTATCATTTCCTTCAATTAAACTTTTTATAACTTGCTCTTGTAAACCTTTAAATTTATTAAAACCAAAATAGTTCTTTAATTCTTTGTGTAAATCAACACTTTTCTCACTCATCACTTATAATTGATTATCATTTAAAAAATAAGATTGCATTTAATATGTTAAAAATCCAATTCAAATTTTTATTTTTTTAATAGTTTATTCAATTTCTAATTAAATAAATATATTTTTGTTTGAAACTAAAGATAAAACTTTTTTTTAATAGTAAAACTTAAATCTTTTGAAAAATAAAAATACAATTATTGATATTGCAAAGCAAACAATTATTGAAGAAAGCAAAGCAATTGCGAATTTAATAAATTTTGTTGATGATGATTTTACAAAAACCGTAAATTATATATTAACATCTAAAGGAAGAGTTATTGTTACTGGCATTGGCAAAAGCGCCAATATTGCTACAAAAATTGTAGCCACTTTAAATTCTACCGGCACACCGGCTATTTTTATGCATGCGGCAGACGCAATTCATGGAGATTTAGGAAATATTCAAAAAAACGATACCGTTATATGTATTTCTAAAAGCGGAAATACACCAGAAATTAAGGTTTTAGTGCCATTAATTAAAAATTATGGTAATAAAATAGTTGCAATTACTGGAAACATAGACTCTTATTTAGGGAAAAATGCTGACTTTGTTTTAAACTCTTATGTAGAAAAAGAAGCTTGTCCTAATAATTTAGCACCAACATCAAGTACAACTGCACAATTAGTTATTGGTGATGCATTGGCTGTTTGTTTGTTAGAAAAAAATAATTTTTCCAGTAAAGATTTTGCCAAATACCATCCAGGTGGCGCACTTGGTAAAAAATTATATTTAAGAGTACACGATTTAATTTCTAATAACGAATTACCAATAGTAGCACCAACAACACCTATAAAAGATGTTATTATAGAAATCTCTAAAAAACGATTAGGAACTACTGCTGTGCTTGAAAATAATAAAATTGTTGGTATTATTACAGATGGAGATTTAAGACGTATGTTAAAAGATAATACCGATATTAGTGCCCTTTTAGCAAAAGATATTATGGGTAAAAAACCTAAAACTATTTCAGTTGATGCTATGGCAATTCAAGCTTTAGAAACTATGGAAAATAATAATATCACTCAAATTTTAGTAGAAGATGGCACAAAATACGTAGGAGTTGTACATTTGCATGATTTATTAAAAGAAGGAATTTTTTAAAATGGCGAAAGTAGAAAAAGAAATGTCGTTTTTAGACCACGTTGAAGAGCTAAGATGGCATCTTGTAAGATCTAGTATGGCAATATTTTTCTTCGGAACTATTGCTTTTGTAATGAAAGGTTTTATTTTTAATACAATCTTATTTGCTCCTAAAGATGCAAATTTTTTAACGTACCGAGTATTTTGTAAAGTTTCACAATTTTTTGGAACAGAAGGACTTTGTATTGAAGATATTCCGTTTACATTTCAAAGTTTAGCAATGGCGGAACAATTTAGTGTGCATATTTGGACCTCTATTACTGTTGGTTTTATTCTTGCTTTTCCTTTTATTATTTGGGAAGTTTGGAAATTTATAAGTCCTGGATTGTACGAAAAAGAACGAAAAAGTGCTAAAAGTTTTATAATTATATCATCATTCTTATTTTTTATAGGAGTATTATTTGGGTACTATGTTGTAACACCACTTTCTGTAAACTTTTTAGGAAATTATTCCATAAGTGATGCCGTTGAAAGGAATATTAAAATTGGCTCTTATATATCTTTGGTACGCTCTTCTTTATTGGCTTCCGGATTTATTTTTGAATTGCCAATAATTATGTATTTTCTAACTAAAATGGGGTTAATTACTCCCGATTTTTTAAGAAAATACAGAAAACACGCTCTTGTTTTGGTATTAGTATTAGCAGCAGTAATAACTCCTCCAGACATTATTAGCCAGATAATAGTGGCAATTCCTATACTTCTGTTATATGAAGTAAGTATTTATATTTCAAAAATTGTAATAAAACGAGAACTTAAAAGAAGTAAACAAAATGCCTAATCAAGTTGAAGAATTTAATGCATATCGTTTAAAGATGAACGATAAAATTTTAGCTGATGACAATAAAGTAATAAAGCGTATTTTTAATTTAGATACAAATGCTTTTAAAGAAGGTCATTTAGATGTTAAAACAAAAGAACTATTGGGTTTAGTTTCATCTGCTGTTTTAAGGTGCGACGATTGCATAAAATACCATTTAGAATCCTGTTATAAAGAAGGAATCTCCAAAGAAGAAGTGATGGAAACATTATCAATAGCTACTTTAATTGGCGGAACAATTGTAATTCCACATTTAAGAAAAGCTTATGAATTTTGGGAAGAACTGGAATTAAATGAATAATTAACAATTGATAATTGATATTAAAATTTAATCTCCTTCTCTTTGGGAAGGATTAAGGATGGGAAAATATGAAACTAAGAGCAGAAAATATTAAGAAAAAATACGGGAGTAGATATGTTGTAAATGGAATTTCTCTTGAAGTTGAACAAGGAGAAATTGTAGGTTTATTAGGCCCAAATGGTGCTGGAAAAACTACTTCTTTCTACATGATTGTTGGAATGATAAAACCAAATGAAGGCGAAATTTACTTGGACGATGAAAAGATTACTGATTTTCCAATGTATAAAAGAGCACAAAAAGGAGTTGGTTATTTAGCGCAGGAAGCTTCTGTTTTTAGAAAATTATCTGTTGAAGATAATATTATGTCTGTACTACAGTTTACGAATCTATCTAAAAAGGAACAAAAAGAAAAATTAGAATC